>JAAHGR010000207.1 GCA_010672425.1 Symploca sp. SIO2E6 | reverse complement strand
GCAAATAATCCCCAGCAATATCATATTAGCCCCCTAAATCCCCCAATTCTGATGCTGGTGGCGAACTTAACAATTGGAAACATTTGCGATGGAACAAAGGTTTTTTGAGTCCCCAACCCCCAATTTGAGGGGGAATTCTGACTCAAAGTTCTCCAGATTGACCTCTGTGTAAAGCAATATTAAGTTCGCCAGCGGTATCAATTTATTAGGCCCTACCGACTGGGTTAAATCGGACTAGTTGTAAACTTGATCTCAGTTTGCTCGCGTTTGACCTCCATCCAGCGAGCAAACTGAGGCGAGACTACAATTGTACAGGTAGAATTTGCAAGGTTTAGCTATGCCTGATTTAACCCTTAGCCTCAGCGAAACTGCTCACAAAACTCTCATTAATTTAGCAGAAGCCTCTGGCGAGACAATGCAGACTGTTTTAGATAAGGCGATTGAGAATTATCGTAGATATATCTTTCTTGTACAAGCCAATCAAGCATTTGCTGCTTTAAGAGAGAACGATGAACTTTGGCAGGAAGAACTAGCGGAACGAGATTTATGGGATCAGACATTGGCTGATGAGGTAGAGGAATAGTGGTGCAACTTGCAAGAGGCTAAATTTGGTTCACCAATCTTAATCCCGTGAAAGGACATGAACAGTCTGGAAAACGTCCTTGTTTGATTATCTCGGTAGATTTGTTTAATCAAGGTGCATCAGGCTTAGTTGTTGTCTTACCAATCACCTCAAAAGAGAAGGGGATTCCATTTCATGTTGAACTTAACCCACTAGAGGGAGGTTTGAAAGTACGGAGTTTTATCAAGTGTGAAGACGTGCGCTCAATTGCTGTAGAACGGCTAGAAAAACGGTGGGGTAAGGTTTCTCGATAAACATTAGCAGCAGTGGAAGACAGAATGAGGATTTTAATCGGGTTATGACCAAGTGCGATCGCAAACAATAAAATAATATCATGTTCGGTAGATTATACCAAATCCGATTACAATGGAGCCGCTTTGGCAAACTGCGAAAACTCGCTCTGAGACGTTGCATGCAACGTCTCTACAGGGTGAGATATAGCGGGTATATCGATACCGGATTTGGTATTACTTACACTTTGGTGGCAATAAGGCTCCGAGGCAGGAGGCTCCGAGGCAGGAGGGAAGAAAGAAGGTTGCAAGGAAGAAGGGAATTATAAGTGATTATCCTTTCCTTGATATAAGTTGGGGGTCGCGATAGCGTAACCCAACAATAAAATTCCGTGTATTTGTAGGGGCGGGTTTAGGGATACCTTATCGCATTTCACGATAACTATCAAACAAAACCCGCCCTGTCGATAACTTTGAGAAGGTCGAATTGAGAATTGAGAAAAGGTTTAGTACGATCGCAACAATCCTATGACTCAATGCGATCAGCTACGCTGGTGCCGTAGGCAATCGCTAATATTAGCCAATCCCAATAAGATTAATATGGGTATGCGATGGGGATGGAGTGCGATAGTGTTCTCTCGCAGTACCCCTTGGAAATAAGTGCTGGAGGCTCAAGTTGAGGAGAATAGTCTATATGCGCACACCTTATCCATCATTAATAATAATAGCAAAAAGTAATTGCGATTGCAAGCAATAGGGGAATAATTGGACTGGCAAGATGCCAATTCCCAATTCCCAATTCCCAATTCCCAATTCCCAATTCTCAATTACCAAGGATTACCAATCATGGTGAAAGCACTCCAGTAAAAGGGATGACTCAGTTGTAGTTCCTCCAACTCTTGCAACTGAGGTGGCAGAGGCCAACTACTACTGTTACTGACTAACTTATTCCCCTCGATGCGCACCTCTTGGTTGAGCATTGCTAATTGCGCTTGCCTCAAGGCTTGGGTTTTGATTGGTGCTGTGTGTAACTGTTCGTAAAAACTGGTCATTAGTCCTAATGTTCCTGTATCACTGACATACCAAAGACTTGCTAAGGCTGATTTGGCTCCTGATAATACTGCTAAGCCAGCAAACCCTAATTCTGCTTCTCCATCTCCTAAGGCGGTGCGACAGGCACTTAATACTACCAACTCTACTGCTGGATTACTCCAACCTAGCTCCCTGAGGGCATCTAAGGCTAACTGGGTGTCCCATAACTGTATATAGGAATTTCCTGGCTTGCCTGGTAAAAAGTCACTGTGGGTAGCTAAATGGATAATGCCAAAGGGTTTACGGGAGCGAATTTGTTTGAGATGATCGTAGGTAAACTCTTGATTGAGGAAGTACTCACCAGGCCACAGAGTATTAGTAATCGCCTGTAACTCTACTGGTACTGCCGGTAAGGGATCGCGATTGGAGAAGGCTTCGGCTCCCATAGCTAGGACTTCGACATTTTTCAGGTTAACAGGCCGAGTATCCGTGAGGCTGAGGGTAGGCATTAAGCCCACACTGTATTGTTCGATAATAAAGCCATTGCCATTATGAAGGGCTGCAATGGGTAGCGATCGCAAACCTTGGTCTAAAATAAATACGAGATTCTGAATTTGTTGTGTATCTAAGTCGGCTTGCAGAGGAGTAATCAACCAGTCGTATAGCTGTTGTGCTGGAGCCAGATAGCCAAGGGTGTTTTCGACATCGGTAACATTGAGGCGAAACTCTCGTGCTACTGCCATAACTTGCTTGCGGGTTTTGCCAATCCGTCGTCGAATCGGTTTCCCTTGAGAAGTGACTAGTACCAATTCCAACTCATCATTGGCAGAAGTTACTTGGGATGGGGTGAGGGAAACCTTGGTTGGTATGTCAATTCCCCGCGTCCCCGCGTCTCCTTGTCCCCGCGTCCCCGCGTCCCCGCGTCCCCGCGTCTGCTTAATTTCCCTCACCCTTGGGGAAGCCAGGTTGGAGGGGACAAAGAAGGCATAAATCAGAGCCGGTTTCACACCAGTGGCTTCTTCAATGCGTTTGAGGGTAGCTTGAGCCTGTTGGAGGGTCACGGGGGGAGTATCGCTAATATCTAGATGTTGTTCAAAAGTATCGGTAATCGTTTCTTCTAACTCTTCCAACACTGTATCAAAGGGAAGAGGGGGAAGTTCTCGGAAATTTAGAGGGTTTTCTGTTATCTCATCATCTATTAATGGGGTTGGTTCTTCTGGTATGGTAAGATCTACTATATTGATGGGGGATGGGTCAGTATTATCGGTAGGTAGAGTAATATTATTAGAGCGTTGGTCAACAGTACTAATTTCAATATTGCCCTCGGTGTGGGTCAAGAGAAAAGATTGATTAGGGGAAACGGTAAAATCACCACTGGTTATCTTCCCAGCAGTACCGTTGATGGTAGCATCTCCTACATTAAAAGGAATATCTCCGTTGCCCCCATGCTGAATCCTGATAGCACCACCTCCTAAGCCGCCAGCAGTGTTAATACTACTGCCATCTGCTAAAGTGCCTGTGGCTCGGAAGAATGCGCCGGTGGTAATCTGAACCTCGCCACCTCTGCCATTGCTACCACCTTGGGTATTGATGGTGGTAACTTGGAGATCATCGGTGGAGTTGAGAGTGAGATTACCCCCATCCCTGTCTACAGCACTTGTATCAATCTCCCCAGTCGTAATTGTACCAGCAGCGGTGAGAGTGACATCTCCTCCGTGGGAGTTGAGTTCTCCTAATAACTCGATATTGGCTGTAGTTAAGTCTACTCCTGCTGTTGCTGTGGTCTCAACCCCTTGCAGGGTAGTTGTACCACTACCAGATAATTGCCTCAGACTGCCGGTGGTAATAGTTGAGTTAGCACTAACATTGTTGGCGCTGGTAATCGTCAGACTATCAAGAGGGGTGTTACTACCGACGGCAGCTTGAAATTGGATATTACCAGTGCCTGCCTCTAGGGTCAAAGATCCTGTTTCATTGTTATACTCGACAATATAACCTATAGGGTTTGGGCTATCATTAGCCAGGTCATTCCAACTGTTATCTAGCTGCACGAATTCGGCGTAATTTTCTACTCCATCATCGTTACTGGGTTGAGCAATTCCCCAACTTGTAAACCCGATGGGATTACCATCCTGCCAAAATACGGTTCCTGCTTCCGGACCAGTTTCCCACTGCCAGGTTCCTTCTACCTCCGCATCACTGGCTCCAATCCAAGCACCTCGATCCGCAGGAATACCTAATTCCCCCAGGCGTTGATTCTCTTCTGGGGAAGTAATCGTGGCCAGATAACCCGGTTGATCCAGAAAAGCCCGCTCCTCCGCTGCAACTCGTGCCTGATCCCAGCTGAGTTCTTGGCCATTCCCCTCAAGCACCAACTCATAAAAGTTAGTTCCTTGATCCACAGTACCATTAAAAGTGATCTTACCTCCAACCGAATCAATACTGACGTTGCCGTAAGCTAAGACTGAGCCATTGAAAGTAAGATCTTCCCCCTTCGAGGTAATCGATTTACCAATCAGACTAATCTCACCAATACCAGCGTTGATTTCCCCGTTGATGGTTATGCTATCATTATTATTACTAGTGCCAATTAAGCTAATATTTCCCCCCCCAGAAGCGATCGCTTCCAGGATTTCGATACCTGGTGTATCGATACTAGTTCCCCTCAAGAAGATATTGCCACCTCCGGAGTCGATGGCACTGCCAACGAAGATACCTCCCCTGCTAGGACTAGCGCTATCTCCATAAATGGTGATACTTCCACCCCTAGTTGCAATCGGCTGATTAATTTCCACTCTGCCGGAGGGTATCTGATCAAAGTTGGCTTTGAGGAACAGATTGAGAGAGTCATCTGGTGAGTTGCTCGGATCACTATCGAAGATCTGCCCGTTGATGAAAATATTATTAGTTGCTTCTAAACTTAGAGTACCATGACCCGTCTCGTTGAAATCTAAAGGGGTACTCAGGGTAATATCTCCTGGTTGATTATTATCAGCATTGTTCGCTGTACTAGTCCTTACCGTAACATAGGCTCCACCCTCAAGAGCATCCTGGATTAACCCAACTTCGAGTTGTGCATTATTACTAATTGAAACAAAGGGATTGGTATTATTGATATTGACATTCCCCATACCATCAGCCACAATCTCAATGTTACTGGGGTCAATCAGCCATTCTCCCGCCAAACCAGCTGCTGCTGTCACATCAGGAGTCGTGGTAATCTCCAAATGTTGTACTCCACTGGTTTCAATAAAGCCACCATCGCCGGAATTACTGCCACCACGGGCGCTAAGATTACCGTAAACACGGGTAGTGTCCTCTGACCAAACAATCACCCTACCGCCATCCCCATCGGTTAAGGCATCTGCTTTAATAGTCGAATCTGGATCAATAAAGGTAATCTCAGCATTGGGTATCGTTCCCTGACCTTGAACATCCCCACCAATCAAAACTGTACCACCACCATTCCTGCCAGAGGCGTCAATTTCGGCATTAATTAAACCAACTTGGTTGCCTACTACCTGAATTGTGGGGGAAATGGGAAATTGGGAATTGGGAATTGGGAATTGGGAATTGGGAATTGGGAATTGGGAATTGGGAATTGGGAATTGGGAATTGGGAATTGGGAATTGGGAATTGGGAATTGGGAATTGGGAATTGGAGACATTTAGGGAACCGGAAATTATTGTTGTACCAGCTTCCTGGGGAATAATTGTACCGGAATTAGTCAGCTGTATTGCTCCCGATGGGGTCAGACTTAAGCCGGTTGCTACTCCTTGTAGGGGTCCTGTGAGCAAAGATGGTAAATCCACCGGGGTAATCCCTACCATCTGTCCCGAAGAATTCCTAGGTGGTGCAATCTCTAAACTCAGTAAATGTCCAGCTTGAGTGAGCCTAATTAAATTCTCCCCTGGTACCGCCGCAATGGTAATATTCCCTCCTACTGCTGTGATTTCTCCCGTATTGATCACATTGCCGCCAACTAAAGTTACACTCTGTCCTGGTGGTACTGCCAAAGAACCTGCATTGAGGATAATTCCTGGTGAGGACAAGTCAAAAGCCAGCTGACTGGGAGTACCGATTAAACTTTGGTAGTCATTGTTACCAACAGCATTGAACCAATGATTGTCATCAAAGCCAATACCTGTAGCCGTGGTGGCGAAAAAGTCAGCAGGGACATTTAAACGAGCATCTAGACCAAAAACAATTCCCGCTGGGTTCATTAAAAATAAGTTAGAGTTACCTCCAGTTACTTCAATCAAACCATGAATAATCGAAGGATTACCACCAACAACACGGCCTAAAATATTTTGAATTTCTGGTGAGGAGAGAAACTCAGCAGTTTGAGCAGAGGAGAGTCCAAATTCCTCGAAAGAGTGGAAGAGATTTACTCCATCCCTAGAGAAAGAACCACCATGAATCTGGAATCGATCGCCATTAGGGGTAACAACAGTACCAGTCCCATCCGCAGCGGTAGTCAGGGACTGTCCTTGAGCCAATACTGGGGAAAGTATTATCCAGAGTCCACTAACCAAGGTAGTTGCCAGTATACTAGTAGAGGGTTGAGGTTGAAGCATTAAGATTCTTGTTGAAGTAATAAGTAATAAGTAATAAGTAATGAGTAATAAGTAATGAGTAATGAGTAATGAGTAATAAGTAATGAGTAATGAGTAATGAGTAATAAGTAATGAGCAGTAGTTGGACTTCAGTCCAAAAAGAAGAGAAACCAATTACCTTTCATTATAAATACTCGATAAAGTTAGACCAAATATTATTAATGAGAGAAAAGAGTAATTGAGCAAGGAAAAGCCTCGGAGCCTACTTCCTCCGGTTCCCCTCCTTGGAGGGGTTAGGGGTGGGTTCTGCCTCGGAGCCTTCTAATACTCATCACTCATTCCAACTGTTCCTCCAACTCCCGTCGTAAACGATACAGTATAGTATTGGGCTCTACCTGACGGAGAATATCTTGAATAACTGTACTCGGTCCTAGGGGTCCCCAACTACAGCCTTGTTCCAGGTAAACCTGCGCTGCCTGTCCCACAGCATAGGCTCCATAACCGGCAATCCCTGCTTGGGCAATCGCTGTCCCGGCATAGGCTGTCAAACCGGCTGAACCCTCAACTGTGCTGGCAACTGCTGAGGCACTTTTCCCCAATCCTAACAATATACTGCTACCCAACTCACCCAGCAGTAAGCCTCCAGAACTAATGACAATCTTTTGCCACAGATTCCCCGCTTGATAACCAGTCATCGGTAAACCATACAGCTGGGATAGAGAACGAATTAGGGCTAAATCCGCGATCGCACCTCCGGCAACATCTAAAATACCAATAGGATTGAGGGCAACTGTCAGTGCTTTATATTTAGTAAAGCGCCAGATTAACTCTTCGGCTTCCCTGTTCCTCATTGCCAGGGTTTTTTTCGCAATGCTAGCTTCCGCATTCCTAGCTTGAAATAAAGCATTGAGAGCTAACAGAGAACGTCCCTCCCGATTGAGGATGTGCAAAATTTTCTGTTTGAGTTGATCTACTTGAGGTGGTGGGCTCTCCCATTCATAAGTTATCTTACCATCAGGCCACTCAACTCGCACTTCCAGGGGAGACGGTTCTGCTGCCACCATCACAATCTCTTCTTTAGACAACATCTCTTGGAGAGAGTAGTCACCAAGACTACTCCTACCTAATTGTTGCAATTGTCGATAAATCGCTTCCCGGTCCTGCTCTGGATAGAGGTCAATTTTATTAAACACCAATAGCAGAGGTTTTTGGGCTTGCCGTAGTTCACCTAATGCCTGATACTCGGTACGAGTAATATCCCCAGCCACGACAAATAAAATTAAGTCCGCTTGGGAAGCCACTTCCCTAGCCATCTGTGCTCTTGCTTCCCCTTGAATTTCGTCCAATCCCGGTGTATCAATCAACTCAACTTGCACCTTACTCGTAGTACCCGTCGTCCAGCGTACAGATTTAGGCCATTGGGTAACACCGTGGAGGGGGCCAGTTGGCAGCACTTTTTGTCCCACCAAGGCATTGACAACCGCCGACTTACCGCGACTGACTAAACCAAAAGCGGCAATACGAATTACTCCTTGCTCTAGTTTATCCAGGCTAGACTTCAAAATCTCCAAGTCAGGGCGCACTGCTGCTTGCAATTCCACCTCTGGAGGATGATGTTGGTGACGGCGAGAGTTAGCATACCAGGATAATGCTTGCCGCAAACAAGCACGGGTGCGGTTGAAATGGCTTTCTTGGTGATGGTTATGTTCTGGGTTAGATGGGGAAAATTGAGAGTGGCTCAAGGTTAGATTATCAGGAACTGGTTACAGATCTATTGTCTCCTATCTTATCGTTAGCAGATGCGCGATGCCCTCACGTTACCACGCCTTCCTTTTTTCCTTCGTGCTCTTTGTGTCTTTGTGGTTAATTCGATAATGCGTAAATTTGTTATAATAAGATTAATATACTATTTCTAAATTTTTAGGTAAAAAAAAGGTTGATAGAATCGGTTACACCAACTAATGTCAGTATAGACTCTAACATTTTTTCTATCTTTAAAAGGAGTACTGACGCCTGATTTGGAGGCTCCTGAACTTCTGAACTCTTGATGCTAGGATTAATTACTCTAATCAATGGTGCATATATGTCTAAACTCATTAATAGTCGTTTCAATTGGTTAAGCAGCGATCATATTTACCCTTATGTCCTAGCAGGAATCTTGGTACTGGCATTGAGTATTCGTTTAATCGGTTTGGATAAGGGAATCTGGCTTGATGAGGAGTTTACAATTCGGATGATTTCCCAAGACAATTTGTGGGAAATGCTTCAAGCTTTGAGTCAAGACACTCATCCACCTTTATATTATGTATTACTTTACTTTTGGTCAAAAATCACCAATAGTGAAGAATCTTTGCGATTATTGTCAGCGTTGTTTGGTGTAGGAACAGTAGCAGTAGTAATGAGTTGGCTTAAACAATACTCCCATCTAGCCAGTATTCTGGCTGGAATCTATTTGGCCACTGCACCTATAATGCTGCGATTTTCCCAAGAAATTAGGGGTTACTCGTTACTTGTATTCGCTACAGCACTTGCTTTTTTCTTTGCATCTCGCCTGAGTACACAACCAGAAAAGCTTTCAGGATATATTGGCTTAACCCTTAGCTTAACCGCAGCTATATCTACAAAGTTAATCGGTGTTATGCTCTTAGCTCCCATTTTTCTGTTAGTAGTCATGATGACAGCCTTAGAGCAGAAAGAAAATCTCTGGATGAAAGTCAGCGCAACATTTACCATACCTTTTTTAGCATTTATATATTTTTATTTTTTCTATTTAACCAATTTATCTAGAAATACAGAAAATTTCTGGATTCCTGATGTTTCACCGTACCTGTTGTCATCTACATGGCAATATTTACTTGGTTTGTCTTCTCTGTTTTTTTCCAATTATCTTAACCATATCTTGTCCTTTGTCTTCTTTGCCATACTTGCGATGGCCATGATTTTTGGCAAATGGCAACGGAATTTTCCTTTTCTTTTAGTTGTGATCTGTTTCTGGCTAGAGATTATAATTTACTCTCTCATTAAAACTCCTATATTTTGGTATAGAACTCTTTTGCCCAGTCTAATCCCATTCATTGCTTTTATCTTCTTACAAATAGCTACGATACAAGCCAAAAAAATAAAAATAGCATCTATTATATTATTAACTTCATTCAGCATCTTAGTAACAGCTAACTGGGTAACTGTTCAAGCCTATAGACCCGTAGAATACTATAAGCAGGTCGCCCAATTAGTTGAGTCAGAATGGCAGCCCAATAACTTAGTTTTATTTCATCCTCCATATATTGCCAAAACAGTTGAATATTACCTTAACAAGATACCTCTTGAAGGGGGAAAAGTTATATATCATTCAAAAGATATAGATAATATTAAGTATGATCTTGAACAACTTTCTGCTGAGTCTGCCGCTAACAAAAATCCTGTATTTTTGATTATTAGAGTGGATTTAGTTCACCAACTAGAGACTTTTAAAAAATTATTATCAGTTATTCAAGGTGAATTTAAAGATAGTTTAAACTTGAAAGTATTTTTAATAATTAGTCATGATGTATCTTTTATAGAAGAACAAGATACTTATAATTCTTTCTTGGCTGCTTTGGAAGACGAATTTGGTCAACCAATATCTTATCACGACAAGAAAGTGTATATCTTATCAGAGTATGAACAAATCTAGCTTTTCTCCTATCCGCTGAATTTACAACCCACCTGAAGCTCCCCGACTTCTTCTATCGGTTTGTCCAGCTAATTACAGATTATAATCGAGAAGTCGGGTATCTGGAACCTTTAGTTAAAGATGATCCTAAACACCTAACACCTAACACCTAACTTGGTAAACTTCATAGTTATCGACAGGGCGGGTTTTGTATTAAGATTATTTTGCATGTTTCCAGATTGTCCCTAAACCCGCCCCTACAGTAAGGCGTAAATTGGTTATAATAAGATTAATATACTATTTCTAAATTTTTAGGTAATAAAAGGGTTAAAATAATGAAATTTATCAGTCCCAAAGTAGATTACGCATTCAAGAAAATATTCGGTTCTGAACAAAGCCAACAAATCTTAATCAGCTTTCTCAATGCCATTATTTATTGTGGGGAGCCCACCATCCAATCCTTAACTATCGTCAATCCCTATAACCCTGGTCAAGTAATGACCTTAAAGGACAGTTATCTAGATGTGAAAGCGGTTTTAGTTGACGGTTCTATTGTAGTGATCGAAATGCAAATCGCCAGGGTGAGTGCTTTTAGCAAACGGGTAATGTATAACTTAAGTAAAGCTTATGCCAATCAGTTAGGCGTTGGGGAAAAGTATCTCAGTCTCACCCCAGTAATTGCGGTAACTGTTACCGATTTTATCCTATTTGACGAGAAGGTTGACGAGAAGGTTAAGGTAATCAATAAATTTGTGTTTAAAGAAGAGATGTCTAATTTTGAATATCCCGATGCGGAATTTAAATTAATCTTCATCGAATTGCCGAAGTTCAATAAAACCCTGGCCGAATTAACAAGTTTAAGCGATAAGTGGATTTATTTTATTAAAGAAGCAGCTACCTTGGATGCCATACCAGAGAGTTTAGGGGAAGTAAGCGAGATAGAACTAGCTTTAAATATTGCCAACCAAGCCAAAATGACGGTAGAAGAGTTGGAAGCAGTAGATCGGCGAGGGATTATGCTACAAGATGAGAAAGGACGCATAGCTTACGCCAGAGAAGAAGG
>JAAHGR010000206.1 GCA_010672425.1 Symploca sp. SIO2E6 | reverse complement strand
CTCATTACTCATTACTCATTACTCATTACTCATTACTTAGACCAACGAGTCCCTTGCGTATCTACCGAAAAAGTTTGCACTTGAGCTGTCACTCCTTCCTTTTGCCAAGCTGTAGCCATAGCCGTTGCCACTGCTGTAGCTTGGGATGAAGGTACTAGAGCTAAAAGCGTTGGTCCAGCGCCACTGATTACCATACCATAAGCACCAGCCGCTACAGCTGCTGCCGCCACAGTATCATAACCAGGAATCAAGGTTTTACGATAAGGCTGATGAATGCGGTCCTGCAAAGCTGCTTGCAACCACTCACCTCTACCTGTAGCTAAACCCCGCAGTAGTAAACCAAAATGGGCAATATTAAAGATAGCATCCCCACGACTGTAATCATTGGGCAAAACTTCCCTGGCTGCTTGTGTCGAAAGCTCAAAGTTGGGGATAGCTACCACTGGCAAAAGCTCAGTATGCCAGGGGATATCACAAATTTCCCAATTATTAGTCTCCTCTCCCTTTGCTGCCAGACGACAGCCTCCAAGCAAGGCGGGAACCACATTATCAGGATGTCCTTCTAAAGCGATCGCTAAGTTCATCAATTCTATCTGATTTAGGGGGTCTCCTGCTAGCTGATTGGCTCCCACCAACCCACCAACAATTGCAGTTGCTGAACTACCTAATCCCCTGGCTAAAGGCACACCCAGCTCAATGGCGATTTCTACCGATGGTGGTGTCTGATTCAGGTATTGGTAATATTTCAAAAATGTTTGGTAGACCAGATTATCTGCATTTAAGTTTACCAGAGGTGCTTCAGTACCTGTGACCGTAATCCTTACCCCTTCCGGCTCTCTTGAGTCGAGGCAAGTGAATTTGAACTGGTTGTAGAGGGTTAATGCTGCGCCAATGCAGTCGAATCCTGGTCCTAGGTTAGCAGTTGAGGCGGGAACAGTGACGGTGATAGGAGGCATGGGATTTTAGATTTTAGATTTTAGATTTTAGATTTTAGATTGAATTAATACAGAAAGCAGGAGGCAGGAGGCAGAAGGCAGGAGGCAGGAGGCAGGAGGCAGTCCCCATGAAAAAATTTCACCACCAGAGGATGAAAGTAGACTTTTCCCCATTCCCCATTCCCCACTTTCAAGTCAGAAGGATCTAAGGAAAGAAGTTTCTAAGACTCTAAGGTAGATCGACACACAAAATCAAGCGCGATCGCTTTTTTCCCAGAAATTTTTGATTGGTGGTAATTTTGATGATTTTTTGCTATTATTGGAACAATGGAATAGGTGTGCGCCTATACTGTATCAGTAAACTCTTATTTCATTCTTTGTGCTCTTTGTGTCTTTGTGGTTCATCTTAAAGAATTAATAATTAATAATTTGTAGGGGCGGGTAATGGGATATCTTATCGCATTCGACGATAACGGTTATACAAAAACTGCCCTGTCGATAACCTTGCGGATTACCAAAATTTTCGGGAACATCCCATTTTTCACATATAGACCAAACACAGCTGACTCTCAGATATCGCTCTGAGATGTCATACAAATTTTCAAATAAATCATTATGACTCATACAACCTTGTGCGGTTTGAGCAATCTGAATAGCTTGGTTCAAAATCTCGGAGGCTCTAACCTCTTGTCCGATGAGAGCATATTGACCAGCAATTGCTGCTAAAGGCTCCGATTGATTGCACTTATCAGAAATACATTGAACTAGAGGTAGGGCTTGAGCTAAAATTTCTAAGCTTTTATCCTTCTGTCCAATTTTGGCATAATTATCGGCAATTGCCGTTAACAGCGATACTTGCCCAGAATAGGTGGAACAGTTTTTTGGAGCTTGTAGGAGTTCACTTGGTGGAACAGTTTCGGTAAATAATTGATTGGTCTGCCCATTAGTCCTAGTGTAGGCGACAACTAAAACTATGCCTAGAGTTCCTAAAAGAGGATATAAAAAGATTTTTTTCATGGTTTTCTGACTTATATCAAATAAAAGTTTGAGCTTTTCAGTAAGATTACCTGCAAGGACTATAGAATGTCTACATATAGTTGTTGCTACTGGCAAGATGCCAGTTCTACTGTTGCTACTACTGGCTGGATGCCAGTTCCACTTTTGCTACTGGCAGGATGCCAGTTCTACTTTTGCTACTACTGGCTGGATGCCAGTTCTACTTTTGCTACTACTGGCTGGATGCCAGTTCTACTTTTGCTACTACTGGCTGGATGCCAGTTCCACTTTTGCTGCTACTGGCAGGATGCCAGTTCCACTTTTGCTACTGGCTGGATGCCAGTTCTACTGTTGCTACTACTGGCTGGATGCCAGTTCTACTTTTGTTGCTACTGGCAGGATGCCAGTTCTACTGTTGCTACTACTGGCAGGATGCCAGTTCCACTTTTGTTGCTACTGGCAGGATGCCAGTTCTACTGTTGGTGCTACTGGCAGGATGCCAGTTCTACTGTTGCTACTACTGGCAGGATGCCAGTTCCACTTTTGCTGCTACTTGCAGGATGCCAGTTCCACTTTTGCTACTACTGGCTGGATGCCAGTTCCACTTTTGCTACTACTGGCTGGATGCCAGTTCTACTTTTGCTACTACTAGCAGGATGCCAGTTCTACTTTTGCTACTACTTGCAGGATGCCAGTTCCACTTTTGTTGCTACTTGCAGGATGCCAGTTCTACTTTTGCTGCTACTTGCAGGATGCCAGTTCTACTTTTGCTGCTACTTGCAGGATGCCAGTTCCACTTTTGCTGCTACTGGCAGGATGCCAGTTCTACTTTTGCTACTACTTGCAGGATGCCAGTTCCACTTTTGTTGCTACTTGCAGGATGCCAGTTCCACTTTTGTTGCTACTTGCAGGATGCCAGTTCTACTTTTGTTGCTACTGGCAGGATGCCAGTTCTACTTTTGTTGCTACTGGCAGGATGCCAGTTCTACTTTTGTTGCTACTGGCAAGATGCCAGTTCCACATTCATTTTTCATTCTCAATTCGACCTTCGACTTTTTCAATACCATTAAGTAATTATACTTAAAATAACCCCAGGAGAAAATTGTTTTTTTGTATTAATTTTTATTTTTATTTTGTAAACTAATTGTACAGTCGGTATTATTTTGTGATTATTTTTTGATTTTCATCAAAAAGTATTTTGAATTTTGAATGCAATAATTTTGAATTCCCCAGAGCGGTACTAGTTTGGTGCATTTTTTAAGATTTACTATAGAATTTATGGTTAACGTATTGGGTTATACTACTGATCACAAAGTAGGTAGGAGAGACACTGCTAAAGACAAATAAATAGTGAAAAAATCAGCTCCAAAAGCAAAAATTTTCAGTTCCTGTGTATGAAAAGAAAAGTATTGCGGTGTTGGCATTGATTCTGAGGCTCTGTGAGCAGACTTTAAAGCACTACTAGAAGCAATAATTCTAGAGTGGAGTCATTAGTGCAATACGGCGGAAATAACCTATCAGAGAAGAAAGGTTAAAAAGTTGTTGACTGTGCAAGCTTTCTGCCTTTGAGCCTTGGAGCCTTCTGTTTTACTATTACCTATATCAAGGAAGTAATCATGGCTGAAATCGATTTACAACTACGGGACATTAACTTGACGAGTTGGGAGTCCGAACCCATTAATCTCTCGGCTCAAATTCAGTCTCACGGGGTCTTGTTGGTTCTCGAAGAACCTGAGCTCAAGATCTTACAAGTGAGCAATAATACCTCTAGTATTTTCGGCATATCTCCCGAAAATATGCTGGATAAAACCCTCGAAGATTTACTCGATCCTTTCCAAGTTGATCGGATCAGAGCTGGGTTGACCAATGATCTAGATTTTATCAATCCGAGCAAGGTTTGGGTCAGGAAAAGGGGAGACGATTACGTCGTATTTGACAGTATTTTTCATCGCAACTCAGATGGGTTACTCATTCTGGAATTAGAGCCAGCTATCTCCCAGGAGAGTATACCTTTTTTGAGCTTCTATCATCTAGCCAGAGCATCCATCAATCAACTGCAATCCACATCGACTCTCCGTGACTTTTGTCAGATCATTGTTAAAGAGGTGCGCAAGGTTACTGGATTTGACCGGGTCATGCTCTATAAATTTGATGAGGATGGCCATGGAGCTGTCATTGCCGAGGAAAAACTAGAGAGTCTAGAACCTTATCTCGGTCTTCACTACCCAGAGTCAGATATTCCGAAAGTTGCCAGAAAACTATTCAGTTCTAATTGGATCAGATTAATTCCCGATGCCCAGGGAAAATCAGTAGAAATTTTCCCTGCCTATAACCCGATTAGTCAGCGTCCCCTGGATTTAACCCACTCTACTCTCAGAAGTGCTTCCTCCTGTCATCTAGAATACTTACACAATATGGGAGTTGGTGCTTCCCTGACCATCTCTTTGATTAAAGACCAAAAACTCTGGGGATTGATTGCCTGCCATCATCAGACACCGAAGTATGTTCCCTATGAACTCAGAAAAGCCTGCGAATTCTTAGGGCGAGTGATCTTTTCAGAAATCTCTGCCAGGGAAGAGACTGAAGATTACGACTATCGTATGAAGCTGACCTATATTCAATCAATTTTGGTTGAGTATATGTCCCAAGCAGAAAACTTTATCGATGGTTTAGTCAAACATGAGCCTAATTTACTAGATTTAACTACTGCTCAAGGAGCAGCTGTCTGTTTTGGTAATGATTGCACAGTCATCGGTGAGACTCCCACAGAGGAAGACTTGGGCTTCTTACTCCAATGGCTCAAGAAGAACATTACTCAAGAAGTCTTCTATACCGATTCCTTGCCTCAACTTTATTCAGATGCCGAAAAATTTAAGGATGTGGCTAGTGGCTTACTCGCCATTGCTGTTTCTGAGAGAAACTATGTGCTCTGGTTTCGTCCAGAAGTTATTCAAACGGTAAATTGGGGAGGAGATCCGAGTAAGGCATTTGAAACCAAACACTTAGAAGGACGTGTAAGTCTGTCTCCTCGTAAATCCTTTGAGCTGTGGAAACAAACGGTTCGCTTAAAATCTTTACCCTGGAAACAGGTAGAGATTAAGGCAGCACTGGAATTGAGGAAAGCACTGATTAATTTGATCCTGCGTCAAGCGGATGAACTTGCCCAATTAGCTCAAGATTTAGAACGTTCCAATGCAGAATTGAAAAAGTTTGCTTATGTTGCTTCCCATGATCTCCAAGAACCCCTCAATCAAGTAGCCAACTATGTACAGTTGCTAGAGATGCGCTATGAAAAGCAGCTTGATAACGATGCGAAGGATTTCATTACCTTTGCGGTTGAGGGAGTTAGCTTGATGCAGACACTGATTGATGATGTATTAGCTTACTCGAAAGTTGATTTGAAGGGCATTGAATTTGAACTCATAGAAGTAGAAACGGCTCTAGAACAAGCTTTGGGTAATTTGCGGGGTCGCATCAGTGCCAGTGGAGCCGTGATTACCCAAGATGCCTTGCCCACTGTCATGGCTGACAGTACTCAGTTGATGCAACTGTTCCAAAATCTTGTCGGCAACGCCATTAAGTTTCGGAGTGAGCAACCACCAAAAATTCATATAGGAGCCAAACGGTTGGATGATGCCTGGTTATTCTCCGTCCAGGATAACGGCATTGGCTTTGAGCCGCAATTTGCCGATCGCATTTTTGTCATTTTTCAGCGTTTGCACACGCGGGACGAGTATCATGGTACAGGTATGGGTTTGGCTATCTGCAAAAAAATTGTAGAGTGCCACCGGGGTCGTATTTGGGTAGAGTCAGAACTTGGACAAGGTGCAACCTTCTACTTTACGATTCCAGTGGGGAGACGGGAATATGAGCGTAGAAACGGAAGAAAAATACAAAATCATCTTCTTAGTGGAGGACAATCAAGCTGATATTCGCTTGATTCAAGAAGCTTTGAAAAATAGTTCAGTACCGCACCAAGTGGTGACGGTGAGGAATGGTATGGATGCCATGGCTTACTTACGCCAGGAGGGGGAGTATGTAGATGCCATCCGTCCAGACCTCATCCTACTAGATTTGAACTTACCGAGGAAAGATGGCCGAGAGGTACTAGCAGAAATTAAAGCAGACCCCAAGCTCAAACGTATTCCAGTGGTAGTGCTAACGACTTCTAGGAATGAGGATGATATTTTTCAGAGTTATGACTTACATGTAAATTGCTACATCACTAAATCCCGTAACCTCAGCCAACTCTTCCAAATTGTCAAGGGTATCGAAGAGTTTTGGCTAGAAACCGTTACTTTGCCCTCTGAGTGAGGGTTTGGGGGGACGCGGAGACGCGGAGACGCGGAGACGCGGAGACGCGGGGATGGGGGGATGGGGAGATGGGGAGATGGGGGAGACCAGGAAGACCAGGAAGATATTTTCAATTCCCAATTCCCAATTCCCAATTCCCAATTCCCAATTCCCAATTCCCAATTCCCAATTCCCAATTCCCAATTCCCAAACAACAAACAACCAACAACCAACAACCAACAACCAACAACCAACAACCAACAACCAACAACAAATAACAAGCCAGTGTGAAAATCTTGTTAATTGAGGACAATTTAGCAGAAGCTAGACTGCTGCAAGAAGTGCTGAAAGGCTCTACATTCAAGCAGTTTAGCTTGATGCATGTCAAGCGGTTGAGGGAAGCCCTAGAGCAACTCAATCAAGATTGCTTTGATGTTATTTTATTGGATCTGAGCTTACCAGACAGCCAAGGGTTAGCATCTCTCCCTCCTTTAATCAACTGTGCTCCTAGCATACCAATTGTCGTACTCACGAATACCAACGATGATGAGTTGGCCATCGCAGCAGTTAGACAAGGAGCACAAGATTATCTAGTTAAGCGTCAAATTAGTAGAGACGTTTTGGTTCGCTCCGTCAGGTATGCTATTGAACGCAAACAGACTTTGGAAGCATTACGGGAAGTCAACGAAACCTTGGAAATTCAGGTTCAGGAACAAACTGCGGAGTTAGTGAAAGCCAAAAAGCTCAACCAGCTTAAATCCGAGTTTGTCTCCATGCTCTCCCATGACTTCCGCAATCCCCTCAATACCATCCTCCTTTCTACTGGATTACTTCAAGAGAAAACCTACAAATTAACCAAAGAGAAAAAACTCAATTATTTCCAGCTGATTCGCTCCGCGATCGATGATATGACTCAGTTATTAGATGAAGTATTATTGATCGGGAAAGCTGATTCAGGTCGTCTGAAGTTTCAACCAACTCTACTGAATTTGGAGCAGTTTTGCTATCAGCTGCTAGAAGAACTACAACTGACCATCAGCAAGAAACATCAGTTAATGTTCACTACTCAAGGAGAATTGGGGGAAGCACTATGGGATCAAAGCCTACTCAGACACATTCTGGGCAATTTGCTCGATAATGCTATCAAGTATTCACCAGAAGGTGGTACAATAATCTTTAAGCTAATAGTTCAGGAAAAAACCGTTATCTTCCGGATTCAAGATCAAGGGATTGGCATTCCTCCTGAATACCAAAAGCGTATCTTTGATCCTTTTAGTCGTGCTGACAATGTGGAGCTGATTGACGGCACTGGTTTGGGTCTAGCAATGGTTAACAGATGCGTAGAGGTTCATGGAGGTCAAATTTCAGTAGAGAGTGAAGTTGGTAGAGGTACAACTTTTATTGTTACTCTACCATTGTTTCTACGATAAGATTGTGAGGCAAAATATCATGCTCGAAGTATGTGTCATCGGTTTTGGATTTAGTGCGGTACCATTGATTAGAGAATTACAGCAGACGGGAACAGAGTTCCAAATCATTTCTGAGGACAGTAATAGTGTATGGGATGGTCTGAGTAAAAGTAACCGTTTGGATTTTGACCTAGTATCCAGTTATCTGACTAGCTTTTATTCATTTGATTTGGTAAAGGATTTTGTAGAAGATTATTATCCTACATCAAAGCAATTTAATGATAACTCAATCAGAATTTCATCAGAAAATACATCATAACTTGAACGAGCGTATTGTTGCCTACAATAATCATTATTATGGCACAACTAAACCTCGCCGTGCTGATCACCTAGTATATTTTGGATTTTATACAGATGATCTAGCCAGGTTAATCGGAATTGATTATAAACCTAGCGAAGTTGATTCAATCAAAGATCTGGTGTTTTATTATGCTTTTCCTAATAATGCATTTAAATATCGTCTGAAAGGGGAATATGCTGTTGACGGGGTTGAACAACTGATAAAAAAAATCAATGAACAATATGATTATTTTGTTAATGTATTTGTCTATTTGTGGAAAACCAGCAGGATGGATTCAGTTGAGGTAACTGAAGTGATAGAACAATTTATTCGTCAGTATTTCAACGATATGAGATATAAGGAAGCATATACAAAATTCCTGGACAAGTATATTCAAGTCTATCGTCGGGTTAAAAATACAAGAGTTGATGAAACGGATGATTATGAGTGGAGTTTGATGGTCAAGAAGGCTAGTGAGACGAGAGATAGAGTTGTGGAAAAATTCAAGAAATCAGCTGATCATAAACTTGACGAAGATAGTATAAATTTTATTTATGATCTAATATTAATAACATCTTTAATGGATTCTAAGGTTGAATCCTTAAATAAGGGTTGCCAATTTAAAATCGCTTCTGGAAAAATTAAGGCTCAATATTTGGAATCTTTATTATCTTTGGCTAAACCAAAAGAGTATGAACTGCTGTATTTGAAGCCCTAGATTTTTAGTAAGTATAGTGTTTTTATTTGGGATGTAAATACTTTGAACTTTGTTTGCGTAGCATGGTGAGCCAAGCGAGGCAAACTTTGAATTCGCCGTCAGGCGCTCATTACTTTTTGCCACCAAACCCGTAATAATTGTACTGCCTCAATTTCATCTTCCTTCGCTTGCTTAAGAAATCCATATAACCGTTCCTTCGGCACCTGGGGAAATGTCGGACTCGCCTCAACTTCCACATAAACCCCTTCCCGAAGTTGGTAAATCCGCCACACCTTGCCATTGAACCGCCAAAACTCTGGTACTCCAAGGCTGGCATAAAACTGATTTTTGGCAATATCAGTATGGGTAATGTCTACCTCCACCACCAAATCAGGAGGCGGATCTTGGCTAAAATCTACATTCGGACCTTTCACTAGCGGTTGATTCTGGATGTAATAAGCATTATCGGGTTCTGCGCCTTTTTTGAGCTGGGGATAGTTCATGGTGGTTGAACCCATGGTTTTCATTCTCATTCCCATCAGTTCAACCAACGTAGCAATAAAGCGTTCAATTAAACGACCCGGAAACTCATGATCTTCTAAAGGCACAGTAATTTCTAATATTCCATCATCATAAATCAGTTTAGAACCACGAGATTGTGGGAGAGCATCAAGGATTTGCAGATACCCTTGCCAGGATAAACCTCGAATCACAACTCGCTGTTCTCCAATCGAGTACAATTCAGCTTTCGGTTCTGGTGCGGCAGTAATCATTATTGAGAATTGAGAATTGAGAATTGAGAATTGAGAATATTGTAATGTTAACTTAACTGCTTTTGTTTCTCTTTCTGCTGTAAGAATTCTGCAAAATCGCGAACTTCAGCAACTAACTCATCGGATAAACTATCTAAAACTGCTGTTAAATGTTCCCTAACTCCCATTGCTTCACGAGCAGATTTAGTTAATTGCAACTGGTGAGGATAAATTGTTTCTACACCAAGGGTTTCCATAAAAGCTTCAGGTTCATCTTGGTTAGCTAGAACAAAATCACCAGCAATTTCCGCCTTAACCCATCCGCCAAATAACTCAACCAAATAAGCTTCACCTCCTTGGAAAACCTCCACAATTATCCCACTGGTGCCTGGAGGTGCAACTCCTCCATCTGTGAGAATAATTGCTTCTGTTAAATTGATGGCATCGAATAACTGACATTTACTCATTCCTGCCTCCCAAACCTTTCTGGAAATGCTGTAACAAATCTAGCAATATCTGAGCCAAATAGCACAATCCAGGCTGTACGGATTTGCCAAGGTACACTAGAGGAGCCTGTAATTAGGATAACAGCTTGATAGCGATCGCCATAGTCATTCTGTCCTGCTGGCTGTAGTAACTTTAACGAAACTTGGGCTAAAATTGCCTCTCGAATCGTTTCTGGTGACTCAAACCCCATCACGTCTCGCCAAAATTTCCGTTTATCTCCCCCTACTCCTGGTTCAGTGGCACGGTTAAAGAGATATTGTGCTTTAGCAAGAGGAAACTCGAAGCGCGTAGGTAAGGTCATTTTCGATACTTAGGGATTATTATATTATATAATCATCAAGTCAGTATCTATGGACTGGACTGCGAGCACTGCTTGACCGCAATCTGTCCTTGTTGCACCTGTAGTCATTGCCAACG
Source organism: Symploca sp. SIO2E6 (assembly GCA_010672425.1). GTDB lineage: Bacteria > Cyanobacteriota > Cyanobacteriia > Cyanobacteriales > Coleofasciculaceae > Caldora. The sequence continues at coordinate 810 of JAAHGR010000206.1, read as the reverse complement.
AGGAGAAGAATAATGTATACCGAGACGAGATGGTATCATATGCAACACTATACGCTTACGGATGTTCACAATCAACAGAGTGAAGTCTTTAATAGAGCCACTACAGAGCCTGTTTTACTAACTGACCAATCCCTTCCGAGCCATGTGTTAATGTCAGTTGAAAACTATCAAAAGCTGATTGAGAGGTTACAAAAATTAGAAGAAGAAGTTCTGGGTAAAGCAGTAGAAAAGGCACTTGATCAGTCTCAGATGGTAGGAGTAGAAACCTTTACATCCACACTTCAAGGTTTGGCAAATGGCGAAGCTTGATGGTCTGGAGACAGTTCTCGATTTTCTCAATGGATTGCAACCAAAAATCGCCGCACAAATTGCTAAAAAAGTATTGGCACTGAATGTTGATCCCCTACCTGCGGATAGTAAGAAACTATATTGATGGGTGAGTTGTGATTGCCTACAGCACCAGCTTTCGCTGATTTACTTGCTCCCACAAGCTTGCGTGATCGCAAATCTTGTAGGATGGGCTCAATGAATATTGTACCAGAGAGCGAAGCATCCCCGTTGGGTATACACACCCTACGAGATATACTAATCCTTACAGAGACGCGATCGCTAATTACGAACTCCAAATTTCATACCATTTACAAAAAGTAACTAGAGATTTAATTTAAAGATAAATTTATACAATACCGTAGGGGCGGGTTCACCAGCCATCTAGCACATTGACCAGTCAATGAGATAAACCCGCCCCGGTATAACCCAAGATGAGCTCACCGACAAAAATTCTGAATGATAAATGATAAATGATGAAGG
>JAAHGR010000205.1 GCA_010672425.1 Symploca sp. SIO2E6 | reverse complement strand
GTGAAGTGGTGAGTCTTAGAGCAATTTTAGGAGTTGTGGTAACTATTGGTGGAATTGCACTGTTACTAATAAGTGCCTAACGGCGAATTCAAAATTCAAAATTCAAATTAGATTACAGGATATACGGCAGGGGCGGGTTCACCAACCATTAAGGATACTAACAAGTCAATAAACTAAACCCGCCCCGGTTGCACCATCGTGTATCATTAGCCGGGGCGGGTTTAGCCAAATTATCGTTGAAAACCCAAGTTTTAGGTGAACCCGCCCCTACGATAGGTTGTATCTTTGGAAAAGAATTGCGATCGCTACAGACAAAAACCAGACAGAATTAGATTACAGGATATACGGTAGGGGCGGGTTCACCAACCATTAAGGATACTAACAAGTCAATAAACTAAACCCGCCCCGGTTGCACCATTGTGTACCGTTAGCCAGGGCGGGTTTAGCCAAGTTATCGTTAAAAACCCAAGTTTCAGGTGAACCCGCCCCTACGATAGGTGGTATCTTTGGAATTGTGTACCGTTAGCCAGGGCGGGTTTAGTCAAATGATCGTTAAAAACCCAAGTTTCAGGTGAACCCGCCCCTACGATAGGTGGTATCTTTGGAAAAGAATTGCGATCGCTACAGGCAAAAACCAGATAGAATTAGATTACAGGATATACAGTAGGGGCGGGTTCACCTTACTGCTAGCAATTCATTAAATTTGTTTTTTAACTGAGGAGAGGCAATTAGTGGATTGTAGATTTCCCCTGCGTAGGGTTGCCAAATATAACCATGGCTGAATGGGCGAAAAGCTGATACTTCTCCTATCTGTTTCTTGAATGTTTCTGATAAGACTAATCCAGGCATGGATAAGTTAAACAAGTCTTCTATAAGTTCACCATAGGTTCTAAATTCATCAACTTCAACACCGACTAAAGCGTAACGAAATGGTGGCGCAAACCTAAGAGATTGGTAGAGTAAAATACCTAGTTCTGTCATCAAGTAAGCACTTTCAGAACTAACTATTCCGACTTCACTAAGATTGCTAGGTGAAACTCGACACCACCAATTATCTTCTATGTCTTGAAAAATCTCTGGGTTACATAAGCATTTTTGCTCATTGGACAGTAACCATGACTTTCCTTTGAAGTATTGAGCAAATTGATTAGCACCGCTTTCATAAACACCGCATTCTGCCGATAGACTAAAAATCCATGCCATTTCTTGACTCCTATTGGTTACAGGGCTAATCAACTTTTTCCCAGTCGTCTTGAGTCTGGGCTAATGCTAACTCATACTTTTCTAGTAACATTGTAACTCTAGGCAAAATGCTAACATGTGTGGGACTATCTTGAACTGCCTTTAGGTCGCCAGTAATTTTGTCGTTATCAATTTGCCAAAGTGGATCTCGTCCTGTACCACCAAACTTTGCCGGTTTGCGAAACGCTGGTAAACTCTCAATAGAGAGTGAAACTGACATCCCTTTTGTATTTTTGATAGCAACTACTATATTCTCCCCTTGATACTTGCGTTTAGCTTCTGGTAGCAGGTAACCTTGCTCATCGATGCACCCCGATGGCATTTGCTCAATATTGATGTCAATGTTGGGTCTAACCCCTAACAGTCGGGCACTTCGTCCAATCTTAGGCTTGCCGTTTTGCTCTGCCATACCACGATAATAAAGTTTTGCCATAAAGTAAGAATTAAGTTGCGCTCGCTACAGGCAACAATCATACAGAATTAGATTACAGGATATACGGTAGGGGCGGGTTCACCAACCATTAAGGATACTAACAAGTCAATAAACTAAACCCGCCCCGGTTGCACCATCGTGTACCGTTAGCCGGGGCGGGTTTAGCCAAATGATCGTTAAAAATCCAAGTTTCAGGTGAACCCGCCCCTACGATAGGTTGTATCTTTGGAAAAGAATTGCGATCGCTACAGGCAAAACCAGATAGAATTAGATTACAGGATATACAGTAGGGGCGGGTTCACCAACCATTAAGGATACTAACAAGTCAATAAACTAAACCCGCCCCGGTTGCACCATCGTGTATCGTTAGCCAGGGCGGGTTTAGTCAAATGATCGTTGAAAACCCAAGTTTCAGGTGAACCCGCCCCTACGATAGGTTGTATCTTTGGAATTGTGTACCGTTAGCCAGGGCGGGTTTAGTCAAATGATCGTTGAAAACCCAAGTTTCAGGTGAACCCGCCCCTACGATAGGTGGTATCCTTAGAAAAGAATTGCGCTCGCTACAGACAAAAACCAGACAGAATTAGATTACAGGATATACGGTAGGGGCGGGTTCACCAACCATTAAGGATACTAACAAGTCAATAAACTAAACCCGCCCCGGTTGCACCATTGTGTACCGTTAGCCAGGGCGGGTTTAGCCAAATGATCGTTGAAAATCCAAGTTTCAGGTGAACCCGCCCCTACGATAGGTTGTATTTTTGGAAAAGAATTGCGATCGCTACAGGCAAAACCAGATAGAATTAGATTACAGGATATACGGTAGGGGCGGGTTCACCAACCATTAAGGATACTAACAAGTCAATAAACTAAACCCGCCCCGGTTGCACCATTGTGTACCGTTAGCCAGGGCGGGTTTAGTCAAGTTATCGTTAAAAACCCAAGTTTCAGGTGAACCCGCCCCTACGATAGGTGGTATCTTTGGAATTGTGTACCGTTAGCCAGGGCGGGTTTAGCCAAGTTATCGTTAAAAACCCAAGTTTCAGGTGAACCCGCCCCTACACATTTAATTCCTGGCTCTTCTCCACCTAACACCTAACACCTACTCCTACTAGCCATCACTTGGACAATTTCTATAATATCTGCACTTTGCTGACGGTATAATGCCAACTGCTCAAGGCTATCTGTTGATTGCTCCTCTATATTTTGAATGGCTAATCTATACTTGTGCTTGAAAGATTGCTCAATTTCTGCTTTATTGGCATCATTAGGCACATTGAGCTTGATTACCAGGACACCACTGTTTTTATTCTCCAGAGACTGAATGGATAACTGATGTTCTGAACTCTCAACCTGTAACTCTTGGAAAGAAACCAGGAAGGCTTGCCAGTCTATACCATTGCGGAACACCAAGTCCACAGGTTCTAAAACTTTTTGGAAGAGTTTGCTGAACTCTCCTAGTTCAAAGTTTCCAGTATAGGGGCGGCGTTCTTGTAGTAAATACAGTTTTCGTTCTGTGATATACTTTGATTTGAGATAAACATAATCACACATCACACCATCAAGATTGGTGTCCGAGTCGATATTCCAATCTTCAAGGCAAGCCCCAGTAAATCTTACCTGTTGGAAATTGGCTGCCAAGGCTTGAGTTCTGATTAATCTTGCTTCCCGTAAATCAACTCCAGTCAAGTTAGCTTGAGAGAGATCCGCTGCTGTCAAGTCAGCTTGCCTAAGATCTGCTCCACTAAGATCTGCATCAATGAAATCAGTACCAAAGAGGTTGGCTCCCTTAAGGTTAGCTCCCCTGAGATTTAAACCACTAAGGTCAAGTAAATTGAGGTTAGCTTCCTCAAGTATAGGGATCTCATTAGGGTGGTCTTTTCTCCAATTATTCCAATTGGATGCCCCTAATCGCACCAAATATGAGTGTTGTCGGTTGTATACCATTTGCTTTTTCGGCAAGAAGCACCATATCCTATCCCAAGAAAAGTGTGGGAGGAATTACCTGTAACAGTAGCGTAGCCACAATACCTTTGATCTTATAATACGACGGGTAACAGGGAGCAGGGAATAGGGAATAGGGAATTGGGAATTGGGAATTGGGAATTGGGAATTGGGAATTGGGAATTGGGAATTGGGAACAAGAAAAAGTCTACTTTCATGCATGTGGTGAAAAATTTTTACTGCCTCCTGCCTCCTGACTTGAAAGAGACGCGGGGACGCACCAGACGCGGAGACGCGGAGAGAGGGATTTTCATGCATGGTGGTGAAAAAATTTTTCATAGGGACTGCCTCCTGCCTTGCAGCCTTCTGCATCCGGTTCCCCTCCTTGGAGGGGTTAGGGGTGGGTTATGCCTCCTGCCTCCTGCCTCCTCCCTGAGGGTAAATTTAACAATTTGTCAAGTCTGGTCATTTTGGCATAAATAGTTACAATGGAATTGCAGGTTCTACTAGGACGTTGGTGACTGCCAATATTGTTTTTTGATCTTTGTCCGTAAATAAAAGGGAACTTAGCATTCTTGTAGCGGTAGACCGGGCATGTACCCGGAAACTTTAAACGAGATTACTTAGTACCCACCTGGTTTTCCAGGTCATAAACTGAGGTAAAACGGCGTCTCGGTGAATCTGTAACTAAGGTATGGAACTAATTTTGTCACCAAATCAAGATATTTTTAGCATCTTCAAACAACGGTAGGAAGCGGCTATCTAGCCGGTGTAGTCTTCCTAGAAACTGGGTTGATTGCTGTGAATAACGACGCAATATTGGCATTTTTCCCAAGAAACCCGGTTTCTGGACTGATGATCTAGGATACCAAGGAAGAAGCAAGCGACCCTTAGCAGCAAGAAGAGGGAAAATCTCAAATCTCAATCAACAGACGTTAAGATGATTTAAACTACAGAGAAACCTGAGATTAAGAAATTGCTATCTGAGCCGCTGATTGCTGCCAACAAATTTCCAGCTGAGATTTTCAAGCTGAGTAATGGTCTAACCGTGATTCATCAAAATCTACCGGCAACCCCGGTAGTAATGGCTGATGTTTGGGTACGTGCCGGTGCGATCGCAGAACCAGTAGAATGGTCTGGCATGGCTCATTTCCTAGAACACATGATTTTTAAGGGTACTCCTACCCTGGCACCTGGTGAATTTGACTGGTTGATTGAGAGTCGCGGTGGTGCAACTAATGCCGCCACAAGTCATGACTATGCTCACTTCTTCATCACCACAGCCGCTCAGTACTTAGGAGATACTCTACCTCATCTAGCTGACTTACTCTTACATGCTACTATTCCCGACGACGAATTTGTCCGGGAAAGGGACGTGGTATTAGAAGAAATTCGCGGCTCCTACGACAATCCAGATTGGCTAGGTTTCCAGGCACTGAGTGAAAGCATTTATCAATATCACTCTTATGGACGTCCTATTTTGGGAACAGAAGCACATTTGATGGATTGCTCGCCTCAGCAAATGCGTCGCTTCCACCAATATTACTACCAACCAGAAAATATGACTGTAGTAATTGTTGGAGGAATTGACCAAGAATCAACTATAAATTTGGTCAATCGCTCATTTGAGCAGTTTACCCAACCAGCTAATGTGCCAGCAGTAGAAGTAACGGCAGAACCACCAATTATCGGAGTTCGCCGTCAAGAATTGTATGTACCTCGCTTAGAGCAAGCACGTTTATTTATGGGTTGGATTGGACCAGGAGTAGAGCAGCTATCAGATGCCTATGGTTTAGATTTACTCTCAGTGTTACTAGCAGATGGACGGTCTTCTCGCTTAGTGCGAGAATTGCGGGAGGAGCAGCAATTAGTCTATGACATCAGTAGTAGTTTTTCGCTACAACGGGATTCTAGTTTGTTTACGATTAGTGCTTGTTTAGAATCACAGTATCTCGAACAAGTTGAAGAATTGATTTGCGCTCATTTGTGGCAACTACAGAGAACACCAGTATCCCCAGCAGAACTCAAACGCTGTCAGCGGCTCCTGTGTAATGATTACATTTTTTCCACCGAAGCAGCTAGCCAATTAGCAGGTATCTATGGCTACTACAACACAATTGCTACAGCAGAATTAGCCGTCAGTTATCCCAGTCAAATTCAGAGTCTCAAGCCATCAGACTTGATGCACTTAACCCAGCAATATCTTTCCCCTCAGCACTACGCTATTACGATCCTCAAGTAGGTGTTAGGTAATAACCCAAGTTGCTAGTTATTAGAGCTTAATCTTGTTAGATCCCCCTCGCATCCCCCTTGGATCCCCCTCCCGTCCCCCTTTGAATCCCCCTCCCGTCCCCCTTTGAAAGGGGGAAGCCAGAGGATGCTTCGCTTTGACTTCCATGGTTCGCCAGAGGATGCTTCGCTTTAGGTTCCACGGGGGACTTTAAATCCGGTCTCCCCCTTGTTATACCAAATCCGCTAAACAACAAACAACAAACGACAAGCAACAAACAACAAATAACAAACAACAAACAACAAACAACAAACAACAAACAACAAACAACAAACAACAAGCAACAAACAACAAACAACAAACAACAAACAACAAACAACAAACGACAAGCAACAAACAACAAACAACAAACAACAAGCAACAAGCAACAAACAACAAACAACAAACAACAAACAACAAATGACAATTCAGCGCACAGTTCTAGATAACGGTATTGTAGTAATTGCAGTAGAAAATTCAGCAGCAGATATTATTGCTAGTCGGATATTCTTGAGAGTTGGTAGTCAGTGTGAGCCACTAGAAAAGATTGGGTTATCTCACTTACTCTCAGCTGTAGTTACTAAAGGAACAGAACAACTCTCATCCATTGAAATTGCTGAGCGAGTCGAGTCAGAGGGAGCCTATCTAAGTACTGATGCAACTAACGATTATTTTGTGCTTTCCCTGAAGACTGTTTCTACAGATTGGCATGAAATGCTAGAGTTGGCGGGGGAGATTTTGCTATACCCTAGCTTCCCAGAATCTGAGGTAGAACTGGAGAAACAGCTAACGATCCAGGGTATTCGTTCTCAAAAAGAACAACCTTTTACTGTGGCTTACGAACAATTGCGACGGGTAATTTATCCTAATCATCCCTATGGTATTTCAATTTTAGGAACAGAAGCAACTGTCTCTAGTCTGAATCCCACTGACTTGAAGATGTATCATCAGACTCATTTCCACCCGAACAACATGGTGATTAGTATCGCTGGTTGTATCACCTCAGAAGAAGCAGTTGAACAAGTAAAGCGAGTGTTTGGTGATTGGCAACCAACAGAGATACTGCCAGCCAAACCCCAATTATCCTCCCTCACCTCCCATCCCTGTCAAGTAACAACCCCCCAAGAAACCCAGCAATCAATTGTGATGTTGGGCTATCTTGCCTCCTCTGTACAAGAGAAGGACTATGCTACCCTGAAGCTACTCAGTACCTATCTCGGAAATGGTCTTTCCAGTCGGCTGTTTGTGGAATTGCGAGAGAAGCGAGGTCTAGCCTACGATGTCTCAGCATTGTATCCGACAAGACAGTTAGCATCTATTTTTGCTGCTTATATAGGTACTGCACCAGAAAATACGGAAATAGCTTTCGATGGTTTGCGTACAGAAGTGGAAAGGCTTGGCACTACACTGCTGAGTTCCGAAGAACTCCAGACGGCTAAAAATAAGCTACTAGGTCAGTATGCACTAGGCAAACAAACCAATGCTCAGCTAGCTCAAATTTATGGTTGGTATGAAACCTTGGGATTGGGAATTGAATTTGATCTCCAGTTCCAGCAAGATGTGGCTCAAGTTACCCCAACAGAGGCTCAAGCAGTTGCACAGCGATATTTGATTGAGCCTTATGTGTCTTTAGTGGGACCAGATGAGGCAATTAATAGAAGGTAGGGAATTGGGAATTGGGAATTGGGAATTGGGAATTGGGAATTGGGAATTGGGAATTGAGAATTGGGAATTGGGAATTGGGAATTGGGAATTGGGAATTGGGAATTGGGAATTGGGAATGCCTTGCAGCCTTGCAGCCTTGCAGCCTTCTGTCTCCTGCCTCCTGCCTTCTACCTTCTGCCTTCTGTCTCCTGCCTTGCAGCCTCCTGCCTCCTGCCTTCTACCTCCTGCCTTCTGTCTCCTGCCTTGCAGCCTCCTGCCTCCTGCCTCCTGCCTCCTGCCTTGCAGCCTCCTGCCTCCTTATACTAATTGGTTTAAAAGTTCCCAGTCCAGAACATCCTGTAATAACACTTGGTAACCAGCCACATTGGGATGGAGACCATCTTGAGACAAATTGCGAGACCACCAATCTTGACCACGAGATTTCCAGAGGGCAAAAATATCTAAATAGGGAATCTTTCGCCTCAGACAAGCAAGACGGGTTGCCTCTTTGTAGTGGTATTGGTCAGCATGGTTGTAGTGGAGACAATCTAGAAACGGCATCTTCGCCTCATCTACTGGTACCATACCGACAAATAGCACCGGACACAATTGCTGTGCTTGGTCTAGTAAACTAGCCAATTTCCATTGGAAAGTATCAAAATCAGTAAAATTACGTCCGTCGGTACGTCCCAGACGTGCTGAATCATTAACACCTACAGACAGAATAATAGCATCCGGTACGCGATTCTTGAGTTCACCACGACTGCGAAACTCCTGTTCTAAACGCTCTTGTACTTGTTGGACTCCATCACCCCGAACCCCCAAGTTATAAATAACATGACCTGGACTATCTGGTAACATCCACTGACGTCGCAGTCGCTCTACCCAACCCCCTCCTTCTGGATCCCCAAATCCATAAATGAGGCTATCTCCTAAAACAACTAATTTAAGAGGCGGTCGATGAGTTGTACGAATCGACTGAAAGCTAGGTGTTGCAAGAGTTTGCATAGACAAAAGTACTTGATTGCTGAATGGTTTACAACTCTATACATTTATTGGACTTGGAACAATATTAAGCTATTATCCACACCTTAATATATACGAGCTACTAATCTTTTCCATTAGATTAAGTACTCCAGCAAGTCTTTAACTTCAGCAAATCCTTAATTTCTGTTAAACTTGATAGAGTAAGCAACCAAGAGCTACTGAACTCAAATTCACTTGCTAGTGGCCAACTGCTCAATTCCTTAGTTTAGATTAATAATAAAAACTTATGCTGCACAAGCATTACCATTTTGATTCCCACCAGATTCTGCAACGCTCAGAAGAACTAGTCAGTGCAGCATCCAATCGCTATCGGATTACAGTACAAGTGGCACATCGTGCTAAGCGTCGTCGCTATGAAGACTTTGAAAATCTTGAAGACGCGATGATGAAGCCGGTGCTGCGGGCAATTATTGAGATGTCTGATGAAATGACACAACCGGAAATTATTGGGGATTAGGCTACATTACTCCGTCAATTGTAAGATACTGTTGGCTTTCTCGATGTGGGGTCTGACCCCTCCCCAAACCCCTCCCCTGAGAGGAGAGGGGCTTTCCGGCCCCCCCCTTCCGTGAATAAAAAGTTTCATCCCCTGTTTTCCCTCCTTACAGGGGGGATAAAGGGGGGTGGGAAGGGGGTTGGGGGGTTAGGTCAACCATTTGTTGAACAAAGCGCCAAAAGTCTTATCAATTCAGAACTTGAACAAGTTGAAGGGGTCAGACCCTACACAAAGAAAGCCAACAGTATCTTGTAATTGGGGGGTTGAGGGAGACGCACCAGACAAACCAGACGAGTATAATTATGGGCAAAAACAGACGAAAAAGCAAAGCTATTTGGCTTAATGTGAGTCTATTTCTTGCTGTTCTTACTAGTTTATGCTGGTTCCATTGGTCAGCAGATTTCAGTGAGGTGGGAGCCATCAAGGTAATTGGTTTACCCCCTGCTACTGCTCAACCTGTTAGGAGGTTGAAACTAGAAGATGTTGGGCAGAAAGTTTATGAACGTTTACCCTCCCTGCCACTGGAAAACCAGTATATCCATCGTGAAACCGGTGAGGTGGATACAGATCATAATCTGGTGAGACGTCTAGTGGAATATCACGTTGAAGTAAAAAACCGTCCTCCCTATTACCGTTTTGATTGGAAGCTGACTTTAGCCGACTATCTGGGGGTCAATGAGAAATTCTCCGAATTAGAGTACCCTGGTAATAATTTCCTTGAGGAAAATCCTCTAGAGGGCGACCGCGCAGTCATCGAACAGCTCAATCGTACCCAAAGAGATGCCCTAGTCGAAGTTTTAGTGAGCGTCTTCAATCCCAATCGTCCCCAAATCACAACACCAACACCAACTGCTTCGCCATCCCCAAGACCAACTCCCAAACCTAGAGTCATACCAGCTTTACCTCAACCGGGAGATTCTCGCTTGCTGTTGCCTTGATGGGAAGATGGGGAGATGGGGAGATGGGGAGGACAAGGGAGACAAGGAAAATGGGGAGGATATGGGAGATGGGGGAAAGAAAAGGTGAGGGATTACTGGGTAACTAGGTAGTATAAGAATACTTTCCTTATAGTTGTACATCGTAACATGAAACGTCTGCTCAAAAATGGTTCAGGCTGGCGTCTGGGTTGGGAGCCTCAAGCAAGGGATTATCAAGGTTTAGTCGGTGGCGATGATTGGGCAGTTGAGCTAACGGAGGCAGAATTAGATGACTTTTGCCGCTTGTTGACACAACTAGCTCAAACCATGAGCCAGATGGCGAGTGAGTTGATGGATGAGGAAAAAATTACCTGTGAGGCAGAAAGCGATTTACTTTGGATGGAAGTAGAAGGCTATCCTCATGCCTATACCCTGCGCTTCATCCTCAATACAGGACGCCGCTGTGAAGGCAGTTGGCTTGCCTCAGTAGTTCCGGAATTAGTTCAAGCGGCTCAGTCACTCAAGGTTTTTTAAATTTTTGGAATGTCTAAGGGATCTTATGCTATAGTAACTAAATATGCCGGGGCGTAGCGCAGCTTGGTAGCGCACCACTTTGGGGTAGTGGGGGTCGTGGGTTCAAATCCCGCCGCTCCGATTTATTTAGAACCCTTGAAATTCTTGCTAATAGAGTCTTTCAAGGGTTTTGTTTTTTTGAGAGCTTCCATGAGATAGTAGTAGGTATTGACTTGGGATTAAAGTATTTCATTGCTGATAACAAGGGCAATGTAGAACCATCCCCCCAGTTCTACCGTCAATCTGAAAGGCAGCTAAACCGAGCTAACCGCCAGAAGTCCCGGAAGTTCAGCTCTTACTTGAAAAAAGCCAAACCTGAAGATGTGGCACAGGTAGTCCAAGCAGGGGCAAATGTACTAGCTGAAGCTGTCAAGGAAGAATCGGTTGTTCTACCCGCGATCGCAATTACAGCACAAGAAGCTGGAATCTCCTTTGAGGAGATCATTCAAAGCTCTGTACTAGACAGACCAGGCAGGCAACTAGCTGAGCTATTTTGTTCTGGTAAATTATGTCCTCGCCGAAGCGTTACAAAATTACCTAGGGTCATTGATTGCCATTCATTCTTACTCACTCTTCCCCCTGAACAGAAAACGCTTCCAACTCAGA
>JAAHGR010000204.1 GCA_010672425.1 Symploca sp. SIO2E6 | reverse complement strand
CTTTCTTCATATTTGCGAGAGCGATCGCTCTCGCGCAATCAAACCCCATTCTTCCGTAAGCAATTCTCAATAATTATTGTTTATTCTCAAGAAGAATGAGTGACAATTTGTCAAGTAGGTAGGTTTCTTTGATTCCCAAAAACCTTGTTTCACAAGGTTTTTGGGATTGTTAAGAAAAATGTGACTAATGCATAGCTTGTTAAGGGGGATTTAGGGGGATCAACACTGTACCGCATAGCAGAGAAAACTGCTGTATTATGGAAGCTGTAGCTCATTTTGACCGTGGGCTCATGAGTATTCTTAGAAACCGGGTTTTTTGTAAGGACAACAACGAAATATTAGCATTTCTGCCAAAGAAACCCGGTTTCTTGACCGGCTCTTTAGTGTTGAATTTGTCTCTGTGATCACTTCAATCGGGAAAATGAGGAAAAAACAACTTAACTGTTCCGGCAGCAATAGCGAGGACAAACCCTACCACTACGGAGCGATTGATAAACTCTTGCGTATCCAAGCGCTTGCCAATTCCTTTGACCTCCGTCTCCAAAGTTTTGACCTCCGTCTCCAAGGTTTTGATATCTCCTTTTAACTCAGACTCCAAGGTTTTGATATCTCCTTTGAGCTCAGACTCCAAAGCTTTGATATCTCCTTTGAGCTCAGATTCTAATCGGATCACGCTAACTTTGATTTCTGTGACCTCCTTTTGGAGGCTATCAAACTTATCATCAACATCTTCTCGGAAGTTTTCAAACTTATCATCCATGCGATCGAGCTTTTGGATGATTTTTTCTAAAACCCCTTCTAGGGAATAGGTAACTGTCACCGGATCTTGAGTCATTGGTTGTGCTCCTCTAAGAAAGCAGTATGATCGCCAATTATCACTTGTTTTTAAAAGGTTATACTGCTGCGAATTCTGTAAACTGACGTAAACGGGGGGGATGAAAAGCTAGGACAATATCTTCACGAGGTACTCCTGCCTGTAGCAGATCAGTCGCAATGCCGTCTTCAGTACAGTCTTCTTCAATCCAGATTTTTTGGTCTTTCAAACGAAGGTGGATGAAATTACGTTTGATGCGGTTATCTTGATACCACCCCATTTTTAGGAGAAGATACTGTTCACGAATGGGATCGAGTAGTAAGACAGATTCAATATCGGGGTTACCTAAGCTAAGCTTGTGATATTCTTCGAGAACTTTCTGGATTAGGTTTCGATAGTGGTTGAGTTTATCCATTTTTGAATGCTCTCCTGCGCTGAATCAAAAACCAATAAGTTGATCTGAGTTGTTTGAAGCATTAATTGAGTGCGATCGCAAATTTTAGAACGAATAGAGTAGGAGTTTAGAATAGGTAGGTTGGGTGTAGCCTTCTTCGCAACCCAACACTCCTTCTGTGCTGCGTTGGGTTTCACTCCGTTTCACCCAACCTACATTTTTAGTCGTGCCATGCTACATAATGAGGGTTTCAGCGATTTTCGGAGACGATCGCATAATGTTAATTTTCCTTAATATTTAAACGAAACAACAGAAACTGAGTCACCTGAGCATCACTAAAATTATCGTCACTTACTAATAGTAAACTCTGAGTGCCATCGGGTAAGCGAGGACCAAGGGTAATGCCTTCGAGATTGTCCAGGTAAATTCCCAAGCTACTCAAATCCAACAGCAACTTCTTCTTGACTGGAGTAATAGGAGAAATATCACCCCCTAGACTAGGGATCTTTGAAGTATCGGTTGCTCCCCCTAAGGCTAGTTGATAAATCTTGGCAATGATACCAAAGGTACCATAGGTACGTTCCAAACTGAGAAAATGACCTCCCAAATCTAGAGTTACTAAGTCGGTTAAGCCATTACTAATGGTTCCAGGAGGACCAGGTTCCAGGGTATAAAGATGTTCGCTAACTACTAGTGTCGGAGCAATTGCTTGAATTAAATAATGTAGGAAACGAATCCGGGTTGGCTCTGGGGAGTTATCTGGTAGACTATCTTGGAAGAGAGCCGACTCGGTAGCGGTAAATAAACGGAAAGGGTCACCTTTACCAGCGGCTAAGCTGATGGGTTCAAGGGTCAAAGACTCAAATCCTAAGTTATTTTGAATGCCGCGAGGTGGTGGCTCTTGCTCAGTATCGCTATCCTTATTCGGTAGATACCTCTGGGGAATCGGTAAACTTTGTTGCTGTTGTCCGGTAGTTAAATCAAATTCCCTGATAAAAGGAGCAATTCCCTGACGGATGTCTCCCTCACTAGAGATATATACAGTTCCTTTGGCAGAAAGGGCAATACCCTCTGGGTCAATAGTACCTTGAGCATAAGTTGCACCGTTTTCATCCCGGAGGAAGGTAACATCTGTTACCTCTACTTTTTCCAAAGCACCGGTCAAGAAACCGGGTTTCTCTGGGGAAGATGCTGATCCTTCCTGGTTGCTTTCACCAGAAACCCGGTTCCCAAGCTTCAGCTTCAGGGTGTAAAATCTGGCAGGAGCCAACTGAGAGCGGTCATCGGAGATAGCATAGAAGAGTTTACGCTGCCGATCATAGGTCAATCCCGACAATCCTCCAACTGGTGTATCCTGGAACTGCATCTTGGGTAATTGATACTCCCCTAAGAAATCGAGGGAAAGATCGAGAAAGGTTCGCTGTTCTATACTGGCTTGGGAACTAGCTGGAGATCGAGTACAGGCAGTTGTAAGACTGAGTAGAAGCACTATTACCAACAAGAGCTTTTGTAACATGGGAATTGGGAATGGGGAATTGGGAATGGGGAATTGGGAACAACTTCAAAGGACATCAGCTATTCAGTATACCTGAAACCTAACCCCTACCACCTACTGGCCCGACACACCTAAAATGGTAGAATAATTAGGTTGGGTGTAGCGCTAGCGTAACCCAACAATGGATAAGGTTTCGTTGGGTTTCACTTCGTTACACCCAACCTACTGGCGCGACACACCTAACACCTAACACCTAACAATGATAAATCCTGTGAAGTGGGGAAAGACCATATTATTGAGCGCCATGCTGTTGGTGTGCTTCAATTCTCTGGCATTGGCGCAAACCGATGAAGAAGGGCCGATTAATCCCCTAGAATGGGTAGAACCTTACCCGGAGGAACTCGAGCCTCAACCCATAGAAGATGAAGAATTAAGTCCTGAAAATAAGGAGAAATTGCGGCAGTTTATCGATAGACTCAACAATCAGGCAGTAGCAGAGTACAATGAAGGTAACACCGAGCAAGCTTTTGACATCTGGTATCGAGCCATCCGACTACAGCGACAGCTGGATAGTCCCCTCGAAGAAGTGCAAACTTTAGGCAGAGTGGGGGAAATTGCCTGGAGTAACAATAATAGGGTGGTAGTGCCGCAGGTGAGGGAACGCTTAGAAACTATTCAGCAGGAAGCAGAGGAATCGGAAACCCTAGATATCACTCTGTTAAAGGCTTTGGCTAAGGCTTATGAACAAATACGAGCGCCGGGACAAGCTTTGGTTGTTTATGAACAAATTTTAGCCGATGACCGCCGCCGAGGGGACGCAGAAGCAGAAGAAGTGACACTCAAAACTATCGGTAAGCTGCATCTAGCTTGGTTCGATTACCCCAAAGCGGCTCTAGTTTACGAGGAATTACTAGCTAAAGCTGAATTAGAAGGCGATAGGGAACTCGAACTTAGCTATATCCAAGAACTAGCTTATATCTACAGCCAAGACAAGGAAACGGTAAGAGCCCTGCAAATGAAGGAGCGTTTGGAGGCTATTTACCTTGCTCAAGATAACCTGACACCATTACCAGCTTTGCAACTTGCCATTGCCTCGGATTACGCCACCCTCAATCAACTAGAAAAAGCTAGTGAAAAGTACCAAGAAGCCTACTTCCGAGCCTTTTTAGTCGAACAATTTGCCTATGCTAGTGATGCTCTCGAAAAATTGGCACAACTGTATGGTGCTCATGACGAGGAAGAGATTTCTTTGGAGATTTATGAGCTACTACTCCAAATAGAAGGAAAGTATTACAATTACTATGGCTTAATGAATGCTTACGACCAAATAGGTCAGATTTATCGGGAGCAGGAAGATTATCCTCAAGCAAGGAAAGCTTTTAGCAAAGGTCTCGAGTTAGCCAGGTCCATCAACTATGAGGAAAGTCATTTTCTCACTCAAATTGCTGAATTACCACCACAGGAGATTGAGCCACTAGCAATAGAAGATTTTGGTGAGTTTATACTACCACCTCCAGTAGTCGATGATGAATTTGTAGCTAACCGCCCACAGGAAGATGTCGAGGCTCGAGAAGCAACCCTAAAAGCGATCGCCCAGCGGTATCGGGAATCCTATAACTATCCCCAAGCAGCTGCGACTTATGAGCAACTACTAATTTTAGCACAGGAACAGATTGATCCTCTTAAGGAGTTAACCTATCTCAAAGAATTGATTGCCGTCTACGACGAAGCTCAACAACCGGAAAATGCTTTGAGAGCCAAACAACAATTGGAGATCAATTACGTCGAGCAAGGAGACCTACTGAATCTGCCAGCACTACAGATTGCCATTGCCTCTGACTACGAAGCATTGAACCAACTAGATCGAGCTGCACAAAAGTATCAGCAAGCCTATCTACTAGCCTTTTCCTTACAAGAGTTTTCCCTAGCCAGTGATGCGCTACACAAGTTAGCCACCCTATATCGTACCCATAACCAACCAAATATTGCCTTGCAGATTTATCAGCAACTTATTGTAGTGGAGCAGCAATCTTACAATAGCTATGGCTTGATGAAGACTTACGACCAAATGGGTCAAATTTATCTAGAACAGCAAAACTATGCTCAAGCGGTGGCTGCTTTCCAACAAGGATTGGCATTAGCGCAGTTATTGGACTATAATATTGTATATTTTGTGACTAAAATTCAGGAAACCACTCAGCTAAGTTCTCAGTAGCAGAGAGCTGCGGCAAGTTGTTGGGGCAAGCTAGAGAAGATTGAAGTCTTCAAAGAAATCTTCTTTTCCCAGGATGATCACGATTTTGGTTGGTATAATAATAGAGGTGAATCATCGCTTTGGCGCACCACCCCCGATGAAGGGAAGAAAAACTTACACCTACCTTAGACCTTAGAGCCTTGGAACCTTCTTTCCTTCTGCCTTCTGCCCTCTGCCTTCTGCCTTGTTTCTTAAGAGACACTCTATTAGCCTATGTCCATCATGTCGCCGAGTCTGCAAAAGCTCCTGCGGGAGAATATATCAGGTGACGATCCTCTCGAAGTTTCCCCTGAGCAAGCCCAGGAAGTAGTTGAGGACTTGCTGGCACGGGTTGAATCTTTGGCTGGCGCAGAGCGAAATGATCGTTGCCACTATTACCATCGTTTCCCTGCTTTGTCAGACTCATCCGATGAACCGCCAGGCGACACCTTGTGTTGTTGTGTTTTGTTAGAAGAATCCCAGGATCGCTGGTATCGCCATCAAACCCATTTACATTTGCTGAGGAGCCCTGACCAAAAACTTTGGGTAGACTTGGGAGGCCAGAGATCGCCAGAACCCTTATCAAACATTGGCGAAATCATTGCTCTAGCCCAAGCTTTCCAGAAGCGGGTTGAACAGCAAAAAGCCAAGGCAGCCAAGCGCGAGAAACAGCGAGATCTCAAATTGCAAGCCATTATAGCACAGGTGCGCAAAATTGCCAAGGAAGATAAATTTGACTTTGCCACCGAGATGGATACCATTAAAGTCAAGTTGATTATTCGCTTGTCTGACAACGACTACTTTGCTATTTTGATTCCTTTTAACCAGTTCAAAACAGTGTTACCCAAATTGCGTACTGCGATTCAAGCCCTCCGCGAGACCTACGATAGCGGCGTTCGCTTTAAAACCCATCTCAAGCGGGGCTATCGCCGTTCCAACTGGATTCGTCATCAAGATTTGTAGTAAAAGGCTCCAAGGCAGCTCCCTTTGAAAAAATTTCACCACCAGACGATGAAAGTAGCCAATTCCCAATTCCCAATTCCCAATTCCCAATTCCCAATTCCCAATTCCCAATTCCCAATTCCCAATTCCCAATTCCCCACTTACAAGTTAGAAGGAAATGATCCGCATTGACGCTCACGAACTTTATCAAGTCCTTGAACTAACCCCACCGGAGCAAAATATCCTCCTAGTGGGGAAGCACGGTATTGGTAAGTCGGAAATCATTAGTCATTTCTACCGCCAGCGCCAGAACCTGCCTGTGATCCCTTTCTTTCTCGGCCAGATGAGCGATCCTGGGGATTTAATTGGCCTGTTGCATAAAGATGAGGAAACGGGTCGTTCTGTTTTTTTGCCCCCCTACTGGTGGCCCGCTCCTGATCAAGCGGTTGTGCTCTTTCTGGACGAACTCAACCGCGCCCGTCCCGAGATTTTGCAAGCGGTTCAAGACCTGACCCTCAACAAAACTTTGGCAGGCAAAGCCTTACCCCCGGGCAGTATCGTGATTGCTGCGGTTAATGCGGGGGAAGAATATCAACTGACGGAACTTGATCCAGCCTTGGTGTCGCGGTTTAATCTTTATGAATTTGCACCAACTGTGGAAGATTGGTTGCTCTGGGCATCTGAGAAGGATGTGGATTCACGGGTGCTCACGTTTATCCAACAGCATTCGGAGTATCTAGATGGCGACAATCCTGACGCGGATACAGCAATCTCCACCGCAGGCTTAGTCAAAACCCCGGATCGCCGCGCCTGGGTTAAGGTCTCTAATTTTGTCGGCAACCACAAAGTGCTAGAAGATATTCACTTTAAACTGATTGCGGGTATGGTGGGGAGTCGGTCTAGTCTGGCCTTTCGCCAAAGCCTAGCCAGCCAAAGGGGACTGAGCCCTGAGCAACTTCTCTTACAGTTTGTCAAACATCGCAGCCAGCTCAAAGAGCTAGATATTCACGATTTTGCCAGCTTAAATGAACAAGTCTTACTCTGGCTCAATGCCGGACATTGTCCCGAAAAAAAGGCTGATAATGCCCGCAAGAATCTGTTGAAGTATCTCCAGTATCTGCGTAACGCCAAACAACAGGAAGCGATCGCTCATTTTTCCTCCCTGGTTCAGGGCACCAAATTTAGCAATGCGATGGGATTTATTGCTGAGTCTCTAGATCTGATTGATTTTTTGTCCGAGTATCTAGAAGCGATCAAGGTTTGATGCTGGCTGGGAGGTGTGGAGAGTGTGGGGATGGGGAGACAAAGGAGACAAGGAAGACAAGGAAGACAATTCCCAATTCCCAATTCCCAATTCCCAATTCCCAATTCCCCAAACACAAATTCGTCATGAAAATCTCCACCCGTCAACGTATTGCTCGTATTGTGGAAAAGTGGCTCCTCCTCGAGCCATTGTTGCTCGCCACCTGGACGAGTCACGCCTTGGTCTTGGAGCCCCGGATTAAAACCATTCGTGTTCAACGGGGTCGGATCGAGTACAATCCGGATTTTATTGAGCAGCTTAGCGATCGCCACCTTGAAGCCACGTTGCGCTTTGAAGCATTGCGCATTCTCCTTAAACACCCCTACAGTCGCCGCCAAGCTCACTCGGCGATTAGCTATGCCGCCAGCAATTTAACGCTCCAGGAATATTTACAAACCGAACTACCGTTCCCTCGGGCGCGGGATATATTTGGCGATCGCGACCATGATCGACAATTCTTCGAGTTCTACTACTACAAACTGCTGGAGCAACAATCTCCCACCGGGTCAACCCCTAGTCCAGAGGGAGCAGCATCTGGAGCACCTAATTTTGGTTCTTCAGCAATGGGTTCAGAGACAGGTAAGGGTACAGCATCCGCGTCTTCTGAATCTGATGGGCCTGAGTCGGATGAACCAGAATCGGCATCTGCCCTAACCTCAGATCCCAGCGATCGCCCAACAGATCTCCTCTCAGTCTATACCGACTCCAACCTCAGCGGTGTGGAAAATACCGATCAGTGGGATCAAGACGAATTGTTGAGCGATCGCCTTGATGATCTGGTGAAAATGGCCCAAGCCAATCACAGTTGGGGCAGCATTGGGGGCAAATTGCGGGAACTGATCTTGGCGAATCTCCGCCCCAAACTCGACTATCGGGCGGTCTTGCGCAAGTTTCGCACCTCGATTCTGAGCCAACAGCGACGGCTAACCCGGATGAAACCCAATCGCCGCTATGGGTTCACCTATATGGGCAGTCGTCGTGACTTTACCACCCGACTGCTGTTTGCCATCGATGTCAGCGGCTCCATGGGCACAGAAGAACTGCGGCAAGGGTTTTCCGTAGTTAACCGCTTTTTTAACTACGGTGTACCCGCGATCGATGTCATTCAATTTGATGCAGATATCACCACCGACGTGATGATCTTCCGTCGTGCCCAGCGAGATATTCAATTAACGGGACGAGGCGGGACAAATTTCGCTCCTGTCTTAGCATATCTGGAAGATCACCGGGATTACGATGGCTTGATTATTTACACCGATGGCTATGCCCCTTGCCCCGAACCACCCAAGAATCGCCGTACTCGCATTCTGTGGTTATTCGTTAGCGAGGATCATTACCGGAGTTGCTATCCCCAGCTACAGCACATCGGGCAAGGGGCTTATCTCAAGTGTTCTGCCAGGTAAGTGGTGTGGGGAGTGTGGGAGGTGTCAGGTAGATCCCCGACTTCTTCTACCGGTTGGTCGAGTTAATTACTGCCTTTAATCAAAGAAGTCGGGGATCTGAGGCTGGAGCGATCGCAAATTGGTTGGGCGTAGCATTTGGATTGATACCAAATCCGCTTTTAAAAGTACAATATTACAATTTGCCCAAGCCTTTGACATAAGAGGATTTGGTCGATGTAGGTAATCAGTCTATGTAAACCGGATTTGGTATTAAACCCCACATCGAGAAAGCCAACAGTATCCTGAAATTCAAGCAGGGATTCTGATTAGCTCTTCAGGATCTAGGTTAGAATATAGTTGAAACAGTATCTCACCTCAACTATTAATGAAGCTCAGCGTAACTCTCGAGCGTGACGAAGACGGGATTTGGATTGTTGAATGTCCTAGCATTCCAGGTTGTGTGAGTCAAGGAGCGACTAAGGAAGAGGCACTCTTAAATGTTCAGGATGCAATTTTGGCTTGTCTTGAGGTTGTTAACAGATAGCGAATATGCTAACATATAATCATATAAGCTAACATAAGCTTACATGAGTTACGTTACGTTAAGAGAAGCTGTTAAACGACTAGGCTTGCACCGGAACACTCTTAGGAAATACGCAGACAATGGCAGCATTCCCTCTATTCGCAATCCAGCAGGACAACGGCTTTTCGACGTTGATGCCTATCTGGGAACAAGTAATAACAGTACCATTGTTTGCTATTGCAGAGTCTCTAGCACTAAACAGCGAGACGACCTCCAGCGACAAGCTGCCTATATGCAGTCCCTCTACCCACAAGCCGAAATTGTCAAAGACATCGGAAGTGGACTCAACTTCAAAAGAAAGGGATTGCGTTCCCTACTGGACAGACTTTTGCGCGGAGATAAGCTCACGCTTGTTGTTGCCTGTCGCGGGAGACTCGCGAGATTTGGATTTGAACTCATTGAGTACCTGGTCGAACAAAACGGTGGCAGCATCGTGGTTCTTGACAAGATTGTATACTGCCCAAGCACAGAACTCACCCAGGATCTTCTCAGCATTCTCCACGTCTTCTCTTGTCGAATGCAGGACTGGAGAAAGTACAGTAAGAAAATCAAGGAAGACCTGGATATCTCTGAATCCCAAACAGAGAAAGATAGTTAAGAAATGGTTTGGCGTCTCACGTTTTGTCTATAATAGAACGGTCGAATACTTACAGCAACCACAGTCCATCGCAAGCTGGAAATCTATCAAAACAGGAATCTTAAATTCTTTGCCTGATTGGTGCAAGGAAGTTCCTTATCAGATTAAATCTATTGCCATCAAAGATGCTTGCAAAGCTGTAAGTAATGCTAAGAAGAAATTTGTTGATGGTGGTGGCATAAGCCGGGTAAGATTTCGCTCAAGAAAGAACCCAGTTCAGTCCTGCTATATCCCGAAATCAGCAGTTAGCAAGAAGGGAATTTACTACACCATCTTAGGCGAAGTACCCTTCAGAGAGGCTTTGCCGCTAAGTTTTGGGGATTGTCGATTAGTATTTGCCTATGGTGACTACTATCTCACTATCCCCAGAGAAGAACCACGACAAATAGCCGAGAACCAAGGCAGGGTAGTGGCTCTTGACCCAGGCATCAGAACGTTTATGACGTTCTTTTCTGAAGAAAGTTTTGGAGAATTAGGAGCAGGTGCTAACTTAAAGATTCAACGTTTGTGCTTCCGTTTGGACAAAATAGTTTCTCGAATTAGTAAAGCTAGGTGCAGGCAGAAGAAGCGGCTGAAATTTGCTGCTAGTCGCATCAGGGGAAAGATTAAGAACCTGGTAGACGAGCTGCACAAGAAAGTAGCCAGATTCTTAGTTGATAACTTCGATATCATTCTGTTGCCAACTTTTGAAACGTCTCAAATGTCCTTGAAAGCTAAGCGTAGGATTAAGTCAAAGTCTGTAAGACAAATGTTGACTCTATCTCACTACAAGTTTAAGCAGTTTCTGAAGCATAAAGCTTTTGAGACGGGCAAGGTGGTAATGGATGTCAACGAAGCTTACACCTCCAAAACAGTAAGCTGGACAGGTGAAATTGTTCCCAATCTTGGGGGAGCTAAGTTCGTTAAGTCCAAGTTTACAGGTCAAACGATGTCGAGGGATTTGAATGGTGCGCGAGGAATTTTCCTTCGTGCATTGGTTGATACGCCCTCCCTCCGGGAGTGTATTTGTTAGCATTTGTTAGCAAAAATGTATCGGATAGTTAAAGGTGTTAGGGTTACTCGGAGAGGAGAAAACTAATTGAGATACCTGAGCAGTTTCGGTTTTAAACTGGGTAGGACTACAACCAGTCAAGATTAATAAACTCGACAGTGCTAGGGTAAGAAGGCAGGAGGCAGAAGGCAGAAGGCAGAAGGCAGGAGGCAGAAGGCAGGAGGCAGAAGGCAGGAGGCAGAAGGCAGAAGGCAGGAGGCAGAAGGGAAGAAAACTTGGAAGGGAAGCTTGTTTAACTTTTTTAGCTGGTGGGTTATTTCCGCCAAGCTGCACTAGGGTAATTAGCAAACGCAGCGGTAGCAAGAGAGTAGACTTCATTTTGTTAAGCTAAATTAGAGGTTGAAAGTGGGATTGCAATTTGATCTAGGAATAAAATCTTCTCAATCATTACAT
>JAAHGR010000203.1:3361-11243 GCA_010672425.1 Symploca sp. SIO2E6 | reverse complement strand
TAGTGATTTAGGCAAATACTCTGAGGCCATCGCTTCGTTTGACCAAGTGCTCGAAATTATACCTGACTATGCTTCGGCTTGGTATAACCGAGGTAATGCCCTAGATGAGCTAGGCAAATACAATGAGGCTGTTGCTTCGTTTGACCAAGCGCTCAAAATTCAACCTGACAAATATGAGGCTTGGACTAACCGAGGCGTTGCCCTCAGTAATTTAGGCAAATACCCTGAGGCTGTTGCTTCGTTTGACCAAGCGCTCGAAATTAAACCTGACGATACTTTGGCTTGGTATAATCGAGGCATTGCCCTCAGTAATTTAGGCAAATACCCTGAGGCCATCGCGTCCTATGAACAAGGGCTCGAAATTAAACCTGACGATGCTTTGGCTTGGAATAACCGGGGCATTGCCCTCAGTAATTTAGGCAAATACACTGAAGCGCTCTCCTCCTTTGACAAAGCTATTGAGATTCAACCCAGCTATTTTTATGCTTGGTATCGTCGAGGCATTGCGCTAGATTATTTAGGCAAATACACTGAAGCCCTCGCCTCCCTTGACAAAACCATTGAGATTGAACCGGGTTATGCTAATGCTTGGAATAGTCGAGGCGTTGTCTTAAGCAACCTAAAACGCTACGATGAAGCCCTCCAATCCTACGAGAAAGCGATTCAAATTGACCCTAACAACCAAACTGCGATTAACAACCGCAAGAATTTACTGGAGCAATTGGGGCGATAGGGTTAGGTGGAGAATTGGGAATTGGGAATTGGGAATTGGGAATTGGGAATTGGGAATTGGGAATTGGGAATTGGGAATTGGGAATTGGGAATTGCAATTTAACAATTTAACTATTCAGGAAAATACTCAAAATCAAGAATTTCTGATTCATTCCAAGGGGAATTATCAGGAAAAGCAGCAATTATTGGTTGCAATTATATTTATTTTTTGCTACATTATTGAATAATGGGATACGTGTGCGCCTATAAACTATTTTTCCCTGACAATGATCATGAACTCTATCAGTAGATTAGAAAATATATCAGTTAAGGGTTTTCGCCGCCTGCAACAGATCGATCTTGAGATGAGAAATCTCATTGTCATGATTGGTGCTAATGGATCGGGAAAGACTTCTTTTTTAGATATTCTTTCAATACTAGCTGCCTCAGCTAATGGTAAGTTAAACGATACATTGCAACTCAAAGGTGGTTTAAACGAAATCCTAACTAGAGGCAAAGCACAGGAGCTGGAAATTGCTGTTTCCATGAAAGTACCAGAGAGGCAGCCTTTAAAATATAGTTTAACCTTATCTCCTAAAGGTTTATCTTATGAAATTAGAGAAGAAACTTTAACACAACAGAGCGACCCCAGTGCCCCTGAGCCATTTCAATATATTGAATCTTCTGGTTTGGATATAAAATATTTTAACCAAGAAGACCGCAGGCTTTTGAGACCAAATTGGGAACACAACCCTCTGGAAACGTCACTTTCCCAAATTCCTAAAATGTATCGTGAACCTGAGAATTTGAGAAAGAGCCTTGCTTCCTGTACATATTATGGAGCGCTTGATGTTTCAGAGAAAAGTCTAATTCGCCTACCGCAAGCAATGCGCCCGGCAAAGTTACCTGGTGCCAGTGGTGAAAATTTAGTTCCCTGTCTCTATGACTTACGGGAAACGGATCGAGATAGCTTTGAACTAGTTGAGGATATTATTTCTATAGCATTTCCCGATTTTAAGCGGCTAAACTTTCCTCCAGTTGCCGCAGGAACCCTTTCAATGACTTGGACAGATGGTAATTTTCCTAAAGACATATATATACATGAATTATCAGAAGGAACATTGCGATTTCTGTGGTTAATTACTCTGCTGCAAAGCCAAGATTTAACAACAATTACCTTACTAGACGAACCTGAAGTTAGTTTACACCCTGAACTTTTGAGGCACTTGGTTTATTTGATGAGGGAGGCTTCAAAACACACGCAACTTATAGTAGCAACCCATTCAGATCGACTAATTGGATTTCTGGAACCCCATGAGGTTCTAGTGTGTGATCTTGAAGAAGGTGAGGCAACTATGACATGGGCTGATACTCTTAATTTAGATAAATGGTTGGAAGATTATAGTCTTGACGAAATTTGGGCAATGAATGTCATGGGGGGACGTCCATGAAAATTGCTATTTTGGTTGAAGGTGCTACTGAAGTGGCATTTAAAGGAAAGCTTATTAATTTTCTGCAAAGTCGTTTAGAGAAAAAAATGCCCAAGCTTATATTTAAAACGCAGAAGGGTCGTATTCCCAAGGAAGGAAAGCTCAAGCGTGTAGTTGAAAATTACCTAGATAATGATGGCTATGATGCTGTAATAACCCTTACAGACGTTTATACTGGAACTAATGATTTTGAAAATGCAGATGATGCTAAAGCTAAAATGACAAAATGGGTAGGTAACAACCCAAATTTTTACCCCCATACAGCATTACACGATTTTGAAGCGTGGCTTCTTCCTTACTGGAAAACTATTCAAATTTTAGCGAAACATGATCGTTCTGTTCCTAGTGGAGCCCCTGAAACAGTAAATCACCAAAATCCTCCCTCTCATTGGATTAAGGAAATTTTTGAAATTGGAGGATGCAAAACAAGCTATAACAAACCGATTCATGGAGCGAGAATTTTGAGAGATAACGATCTGATGATTGCTATTCAAGTTTGTCCAGAGTTAAAAGCTTTTGTCAACAGGATTATTTATCTTTGTGATAAAACTAAGGTAATTCCTTAATGATTGATGATGTACTTGCTATCGATAACTTCCGCTCAAACCATCTGCGATCGCTTTTTCCCATAAATCTTGAATTAGTTGTAATTTTACTCATTTTTGGCTATTATCGGAATAATGGAGTAAGTGTGCGCCTGTAAGGTATAAATTACCAGGTTGACCTAGATTGTGCTGCGAGAAACGGCTAGCGATCGCATCTTCCCAAAAAGTAACCTCCAATGTAGGGTGGGCAAATTGCCAAGCTTTAACCAAGAAAGTGATATGTCATGATCTATTTGCCCACCACAGCACCTTACGGGTAAAGAGCATGGTGGGCATAATAGTGAGAAATATGGCTGCGGAGGAAGATTATCGAGAATGCCCACCCTACGGTCTTCTGGTGTAACTGCCGTTACAGCCAAGGGAAAATCAACGTTTCAACCCGGTTGGATAGCAAAGCGATATATCTCTAAGCTTCTCCGCACAAGGATTTAGCTTGTTTGTTACCCCTTGAGATTACTGTTCGTTGCCTGCCTCTTCTTCCTCACTCGCACCTTTCTTCTTAGATGCTTGGCCCAATGCATAAACAGTAAGTTCTGAGAAGGAAACATTATTCTCTCGTGCAATCTTGTAAAGCTTCTGAAAGGACTCGATAACATCTGTAGGAACTTCACAGCCTCTTGCTTCTTTAACCCAGTTAAACTGGGCATCCGTTGGGGGTTCATCAAGCTCCCAATCCCATGTATATACGTGGAAAGAGGAAGTCACTGCTCCACAGGCAACCGGAACAGTAAACCGCTTCATCGGGCCATCAAGTGGCCCAACTTGTGCCACAAGCTTGTTAACTAGCTCCGGTTTAGCTGGTTGCAACCCCTCCTCTTGATAGAGCTTTAGTAGATTGTAAGCGGCAAGCCTTATGTATAGAGGCCAAGCATCTTCACTATCAGGTTCAGTCATTGCCAATAATTCCAAAGCCATTAGTGCATACTGCTCAGCTTTTTTTAAGTCTTTTTCTACTAGCTCTCCCTTAAGATAGACTTCCGACAGACTAGATGCTGCTCTCAGAGAACCGTTAGCCAAAGCCTGCTCATAGAGATTGAGGGCTTCATCAGGGGTCTTAGAAGTAACTTTACCCTTCTTGATTAGATCAGCCAATGCTACTCCAGCTGTTTCAGAGCCCAATTCTAAAGCAATGCGAAAATACTTTGCGGCTTCCTCTGGTTGTGGTTCCCCTAGTCCTGTCTTACTCTCATCAGCATATAAGTTTGCAAGCTCCTCTGCTGCAGTACTATTACCAGCAGTAGTGGACTTCTTATACCACTGAATTGCTTTTGGTAAATCGACTTCGACATAATCACCGTAGCGATACATATAGGCCAATTCGTACATAGCAACTGATGAACCTTTGTCCGCAGCGTTTTGGTAGTAAACTAGCTTTTTCTTACTTGCTTGTTCAAAAGCATCTGTATCTCCTTGTTTCTTAGCTGTCGTTGCTTTCATTCCGTAAAGATGACCAAGGTGCGTTTCTGCCTCCAAATGTCCAATCGACAGAGCTTGGTTATAGTATTTCTCTGCTTGAGTAAAGTCTTGGTTAGGTACTCCTTCTCTACCCAAGCGATACGTATCACCAATCTCCAACATGGCTGAGCCATTAGCATTTTCCGCCGCCACTAGCCACCAGTCAAATCCTTCTGCTTTGTTCGGTTCAATTTCTCCCCATCCCCAATAGAGCCGCTGTCCATAAGCAAATTGGGCTCGACTAAAGCCGCGCGTTGCTGAGCGTCGTAACCAATAAGCAGTAAGTTTTGGATCTGTAGCAACTCCTTGGCCAACGTGATAGGCTATTGCAAGCAAATACTGGGATTCAGAATCCCCAGCCTCGGCAGCTTTTTGTATCTCATTTATTGATTTTGTCTCTAGAACCTGCTTCAGTAAATCAGCACCATCACGAATGACATCATACTGGCGTCTCTCCAATCCTGTTTCAAGAAGCCTAGTTTGTCCAGAAACAAACTCCGGAGATACCCCAGCTTCGCCGGAAGTGAAGCTAATTTGCCCAGAAGCAAGCTCCGGAGATACTTCAGCTTCGCGGAACGTAAATCTAAAAAGAACACCTTCTTGATAGGGACGTTGTCGGCCTTCTGTAGTCTCCTTAACTTGGTCATAAACTTGACGGTAGACAGCCTCAAGAGTTGAACCAGGCTTAGATATGGCATTCGCAAATGCTTGAGTAAAAGGACTATTAGATGCATTGTCTACTCCATCGAAAGCCACTCGAGTAGGCTCAGCAGCAAACAAAATAAAGGTGTCGGGACCACCTGGTTCGGCATTCATAGCTGCTAGACCATTACCCTCAACATTAATGGTAGCTCGGTGCTGTGGATTAAAAGGGTTTACGCGACAGGCATCAAGGACGAAGATAATCTGCGAAGCACCTGACTCATTTAAATAATCCAGAATCCCACGTTGAGCATCAACAGCTCGATCTCTAAAAACTGCTTTGCCAGGTTCCCTGGCTGATTGACCTGGAGCAGGCATAATATTAGAGTTAGCTGGAATAAGATAATTATGACCGTCAAATTGCACCGCATGACCAGCGAAGAAGAATAATGCTGTCACATCCTCACCAGATTGCTGAATTTTTTCAATAAATAAATCTCTAGCTTCTTCCAATGCTCCTACGGTTGGATTCTTGATCAACATCACCTCAAAACCAACTAATTCTAACTGTTGGGTAATCAACTCTGCATCGCGAACCGGCAAGCGAAGTGGATTCTCAGGATAGTCATCAATACCAACAACTAAAGCAAGACGCTTTGGCTCCCTCTGATTTACTCCAGCACTAGCTTGAGTTTCTTCTGTTGTTTGAGCCTCAGCAATATTTACGAAAAATGGCAGGGTGGATGTTCCGACTACAAATGGAGACAGTAAAATCGTGAACAGAATCAATTTCCTTACAAAGAGCATAGTTTATCTAATTTTCTCAACAACTAGTGTGCCTTATATGTCAGTATTATAAATATTTATTTTTTAAGATTTACTACTCTTTCGGTACTGGGTGTTTTAAGAATTTGACTAGCCTGACCTCTATCAGACTCATATTCAGACAACCTCCAAGTCATAGGATGAGTTTAACTCGCTCCTGCTTCATCAATTCTTTAACCTTGGTTCATCAACTCTTCACAAACCAGCATAAATCAGCGCAAGTTGGTGCAGTAGGCGATCGCTTCTTCCTAAAAATCTTGAATTGTTGTAATTTTACGCATTTTGGGCTATTATTTGAATAATGGAATAGGTGTGCGCCTATAGGGTATAAATTACCAGGTTGACCTAGATTGTGCTGCGAGAAATAGGTAGCGATCGCTTGCTGATAAGGAAGGGGATAGGTTGAGTTAACCGGGAGGTTGTGGTAGGGCGGGTTTTGAGCACAATATTTGGGTAAAATGGGCTAGATTATTCCTAAACCCGCCCCTACAGGCGATCGTAAACAAGCAATTCAACAATTTAACAATTTAACAATTCAACAATTTAACAATTCAACAATTTAACAATGCACCAAATAGATATCGAACAAGTAAAAATTCAATGGGAAGGCTTGTATCAAGCAGCACTCAATGGAGACGAAGTGATCATCACGCAAGACAACCAACCTATCTTAAAACTAGTACGCTTGGCTCCATCTAAGAAACGTCGTCAAAGCGGAAGTGCCAAAGGCTTAATCTTTATGACACCTGATTTTAACGAACCTTTGGCAGATTTTAGCGAGTATATGGAATGAAACTACTACTTGATACCCATACGTTTCTTTGGTTTATCAATGACAGTCCCCAATTGAGCAAAGATGCTAAGAATCTACTTGAATCCGAGGCAGATTTACTGTTGAGTGTTGCCAGCCTTTGGGAAATAGCAATCAAAGTTAGCATTGGTAAGCTTTCTCTCCCTGATAGATACGACAAGTTTATCCCTCAGCAGCTAACGGTTAATGAAATCGAAATTCTACCAATCAGTATGGTACATTTGGCTATGGTGGCAAAACTGCCGTTCCATCATCGTGATCCTTTTGATCGGTTATTGATTGCACAAGCAATGGTAGAGCAAGTTTCCATTGTTAGTATAGACGTTGTTTTTGATAGCTATGCAGTTAATATAATTTGGTAAAGGCAATATATCAAGATATTTTAGTGCTTACCATCTGTGATCGCTTCTTCCCATAAATCTTGAATTGGTTGTAATTTTACTCATTTTTGGCTATTATTGTAATAATGGAATAGGTGTGCGCCTGTAGGATATAAGTCACCAAGTTAACCTAGATTGTACTGCGAGAAACAGGTAGCGATCACTTGCTGAAAAGGAAGGGGATAGATTACGTCAACCGGGAGGTTGCGGCAGGGCGGGTTTTGCTCACAATATTTGGGTAAAATGGCCTAGGTTATTCCTAAAACCGCCCCTACAAGCGATCGTAAACAAGCAATTTAACAATTCAACAATTTAACAATTCAACAATTCAACAATTCAACTAAATCTTGAATTACTTGTAATTTTACGCATTTTTGGCTACTATTGGAATAATGGAATAGGTGTGCGCCTATAGGGTATAAGCTACCAGGTTAACCTAGATTGTACTGCGATAAACAGGTAGCGATCGCTTGCTGATAATCTAGGGATAGGTTGAGTTAACCGGGAAGTTGTGGCAGGGCGGGTTTTGAGGACAATATTTGGGTAAAATGGCCTAGTGGCGCGACACAGCTAAAATGGTGGAATAGGAAATCGACGGCTTCCTTGTCAAATAAGGGTTTGAGCCAAAATCTATTCCCTCATTTTAAGTGTGTCACGCCACTAGGTTATTCCTAAACCCGCCCCTACAAGCGATCGCAAACAAGCAATTTAACAATTTTCAATTTAACAATTTAACAATTCAACAATTCAACTAAATCTTGAATTACTTGTAATTTTACGCATTTTTGGCTACTATTGGAATAATGGAATAGGTGTGCGCCTATAGGGTATAAATTACCAGGTTAACCTAGATTGTACTGCGATAAACAGGTAGCGATCGCTTGCTGATAATCTAGGGATAGGTTGAGTTAACCGGGAAGTTGTGGCAGGGCGGGTTTTGAGGACAATATTTGGGTAAAATGG
>JAAHGR010000203.1:512-3261 GCA_010672425.1 Symploca sp. SIO2E6 | reverse complement strand
ACCAGGTTAACCTAGATTGTACTGCGATAAACAGGTAGCGATCGCTTGCTGATAATCTAGGGATAGGTTGAGTTAACCGGGAAGTTGTGGCAGGGCGGGTTTTGAGGACAATATTTGGGTAAAATGGGCTAGAATATTCCTAAACCCGCCCCTACGAGCAATCATAAACAAGCAATTCAACAATTTTCAATTCAACAATTTAACAATTCAACAATTTAACTTCCGACTAGCGATTCCCTGTTGTAGAACCTCCAAAACCTTAGCCAAGTTCCCAGATAATAAAGCATTGACATCTAACCATAAACCAGGATAAATCTCGCTTTTGATAATTCCCTGCTCATCAGGTTGCAGCTTGATATATTTTCCTCCTCTGAGTCTAAACCAATCGAATTGCTGATCATACACTCGCCATACCAAATATTCTTGCACTTGGTTGCGTTGGTAAGCCCTTTGCTTATCGCGCAAATCGATAGAAACTGTAGAAGCAGCGATTTCAACGATTAATTCCGGTGCGCCTTCGACATATCCATCTTCACTAATTGTCGATTGTCCGCTTTCCTTGATTCTCAGTAAAGCATCGGGTTGAGGTTCATTCTCTGCATCTAGTATTACCGTACAATTATCTCCCGTTTGCACTCCCGGAGTTGCTGCTTCATAAATACCTAGCCAAGTTATTATATGAGCATGAGGGTTTCCGTGTTGCTCGATGCGTAAAGGCGATCCCATATAGACAATTCCTTCGATTAATTCTGCCTTTTTCAGATGAGGCATTCCGTGGTAACGGGTTTCAAATTCTAGACGAGTCAATTGATCACCATTTTCTAAGGAAGGAATCAATTTGCTTGGTTTAGTAATGGTTTGAGTCATTGGGAATTGGGGATTGGGAATTGGGAATTGGGAATTGGGAATTGGGAATTGGGTATTGGGTATTGGGTATTGGGTATTGAGAATAAGATTCCGAAAAATCAATCTCAAATAGCTGTGAGCGCTCTGTGTATGTGCTCTGGGTGTGGTTATTTTAACAGTTTAACCCCTCTCACCTCATTTGCGATCGCTTCTTCCCATAAATCTTGAATTAGTTGTAATTTTACGCATTTTGGGCTATTATTTGGACAATGGAGTAGGTGTAGGCCTGTAAAGTATAAGTTACCAGGTTGACCTAGATTGTGCTGTGAGAAATAGGTAGCGATCGCTTGCTGATAATCTAGGGATAGGTTGAGTTAACCGGGAGGTTGTGGCAGGGCGGGTTTTGAGGACAATATTTGGGTAAAATGGGCTAGGTTCTTCCTAAACCCGCCCCTACAAGCGATCGTAAACAAGCAATTTAACAATTTAACAATTCAACAATTCAAATAAATATTGAATTAGTTGTAATTTTACGCATTTTTGGCTATTATTGGAATAATGGAATAGATGTGCGCCTATAAGGTATAAGTTACCAGGTTAACCTAGATTGTGTTGCGATAAACGGGTAGCGATCGCTTGCTGATAAGGAAGGGGATAGGTTGAGTTAACCGGGAGGTTGCGGCAGGGCGGGTTTTGAGCACAATATTTGGGTAAAATGGGCTAGATTATTCCTAAACCCGCCCCTACAAGCGATCGTAAACAAGCAATTTAACAATTCAGCAATTCAACAATTTAACTAAATATTGAATTACTTGTAATTTTACGCATTTTTGGCTACTATTAGAACAATGGAATAGGTGTGCGCCTATAGGGTATAAATTACCAGGTTGACCTAGATTGTACTGCGATAAAAGGGTGGCGATCGCATCTTCCCAAAAAGTAACCTCCAATGTAGGGTGGGCAAATTGCCAAGCTTTAACAAAGAAAGCGATATGTCATGATATATTTGCCCACCACAGCACCTTACGGGTAAAGAGCATGGTGGGCATAATAGTGAGAAATATGGCTGCGGAGGAAGATTATCGAGAATGCCCACCCTACGGTCTTTTGGTGTGACTGCGAGAAATAAGTAGCGATCGCTTGCTGATAAGGAAGAGGATAGATTACGTTAAACGGGAAGTTGTGGCAGGGCGGGTTTTGAGGACAATATTTGGGCAAAATGGGCTAGATTATTCCTAAACCCGCCCCTACAAGCGATCATAAACAAGCAATTCAACAATTTAACAATTCAACAATTCAACAATTCAATTAATTCAAGATCTAGTTGTAATTTTACGCATTTTTTGCTATTATTGGAATAATGGAGTAGGTGTGCGCCTATAAGGTATAAGTTACCAGGTTGATCTAGATTGTGTTGCGAGAAACGGCTAGCGATCGCTTGCTGATAAGGAAGAGGATAGATTACGTTAAACGGGAAGTTGTGGCAGGGCGGGTTTTGAGCACAATATTTGGGTAAAATGGGCTAGATTATTCCTAAACCCGCCCCTACGAGCAATCATAAACAAGCAATTCAGCAATTCAGCAATTCAACAATTTAACTAAATATTGAATTAGTTGTAATTTTACGCATTTTTGGCTACTATTAGAACAATGGAATAGGTGTGCGCCTATAGGGTATAAATTACCAGGTTGACCTAGATTGTACTGCGATAAAAGGGTGGCGATCGCATCTTCCCAAAAAGTAACCTCCAATGTAGGGTGGGCAAATTGCCAAGCTTTAACAAAGAAAGCGATATGTCATGATATATTTGCCCACCACAGCACCTTACGGGTAAAGAGCATGGTGGGCATAATAGTGAGAAATATGGCTGCGGAGGAAGATTATCGAGAATGCCCACCCTAC
>JAAHGR010000203.1:0-412 GCA_010672425.1 Symploca sp. SIO2E6 | reverse complement strand
TTTAACAAAGAAAGCGATATGTCATGATATATTTGCCCACCACAGCACCTTACGGGTAAAGAGCATGGTGGGCATAATAGTGAGAAATATGGCTGCGGAGGAAGATTATCGAGAATGCCCACCCTACAAGCGATCATAAACAAGCAATTCAACAATTCAACAATTCAACTAAATCTTGAATCGGTTGTAATTTTACGCATTTTGGACTATTATTGGAACAATGGAATAGGTGTGCGCCTATAGGGTATGAGTTACCAGGTTGACCTAGATTGTACTGCGAGAAATGGGTAGCGATCGCTAATAAATAAGCATCATACCCAAAATCAGCAACGCCCAGAATTATTCCCTTTATCATCTACCATCAAATAAATCGAGGGGCAAATGACCGTACATATCATTAATGCCATCTTCA
>JAAHGR010000202.1 GCA_010672425.1 Symploca sp. SIO2E6 | reverse complement strand
TATTTAAAGTGATAAGCTTAATAAGGGGGGGGACCGGATTTAAAGTGATAAGCTTAATAAGGGGGGGACCCTAAGTAGGTTGGGTGAAGCGGTAGCGTAACCCAACACAGGGTACTGGGAGTGTTGGGTTTCTACTTATCTACTTTCCTCCCTTGTCTTATCTTGACCGAAATATTAAAAACCTACCTTTGTGAACTCTCTGGCTCCCCCTCCTGGAAATCTGGCTCCCCCTCCTGGGAGGGGATTGGGGGGTGGGTTAAGCGGTGTACGGGTGAGCGAAATTATGTGTGGGATTTCTAACTAAGTATCCACACAAACTTCCCACACCTCCCACTACTTACAGTAATTATCACCTGAACTTTCCAACTAAGCCTATACACCTGCCAACCAACATAATTGCACAATTGCGCAATTCACCTTGCCGATATCAGCAATCAAGTTGGTAGGAATTGTACCAGACATGTCATGGTACGTCTGTTTATGATTAACTAGTAACCCAAGTTGCTGG
The DNA here is from genome assembly GCA_010672425.1 of Symploca sp. SIO2E6. GTDB lineage: Bacteria > Cyanobacteriota > Cyanobacteriia > Cyanobacteriales > Coleofasciculaceae > Caldora. Next base: position 10,752 of record JAAHGR010000202.1, on the reverse strand, counting down.
TTATAATCGCTTAATCTTGTTGGATCCCCCTCCCGTCCCCCTTGGATCCCCCTCCCGTCCCCCTTAATAAGGGGGAAGCCAGAGGATGCTACGCTTTTAGTTCTACGGGGAAGCCAGAGGATGCTACGCTTTTAGTTCCACGGGGAAGCCAGAGGATGCTACGCTTTTAGTTCCACGGGGAAGCCAGAGGATGCTACGCTTTTAGTTCCACGGGGGACTTTAAATTGGGTCTCCCCCTGATTAAGTAAGATTAAATCCAGTCCTCCCCTTATTAAGGATTTGAAATCCGTAAATCCGGTCCCCCCCTTATCAAGGGGGGTTAGGGGGGATCCAACACGCTTTAAGGGGGGTTAGGGGGGATCCAACACGCTTTAAGAGGGGTTAGGGGGGATCCAACACGCTTACACTTATAACCAGCAACTTACCCTAATAACTAAGTAAAGGGAGCCGCATCTCATGGTTAATCAAATTTGGTATAAATTGTTGAGGTTAGCGAGTTGGTTAACTATCTTGGTAATCTTTCCCTTTAATCAACATCGAGTCTTGGCTCAGATTACACCAGATACCACTTTAGGTGCTGAAAGTTCTCGCGTGACACGGGATGTTGAAGTGCGAGGTGCGTTAGCGGATTTAATCGAAGGGGGAGCAGGAAGAGGTACTAATCACTTCCACAGTTTTACTGAATTTAATGTTGAGGAGTTACAACGGGTTTATTTTGCCAATCCTGCGGGAATTGAGAATATTTTGACCAGGGTAACTGGCACTAATCCCTCGAATATTTTCGGGACTTTGGGAGTTGATGGTGCTGCTAATCTCTTTTTACTCAATCCTCATGGTATTGTGTTTGGAGTTAATGCCCAATTAGATATTGAAGGTTCGTTTGTGGCGAGTACGGCGAATTCTTTAACTTTTGAAGATGGCTCAGCTTTTAGTGCAGCCAATCCAGGGGATGCTTCCTTGTTAACTATTAGTGTGCCTTTGGGATTGCAATATGGGACGAATCAAACTGGAGTTATTACAAATCGAGGTAATTTGTCCGGGGGACAGGATTTGACCCTATCGGCTGGTAATCTGGATTTGCAGGGTCAGTTATCCGCTGGTAGGAATTTGACTCTCGAAGCTCAGGATACGGTAAAGATTAGGGATAGTGCCAGTGTGCCTTTTCTGGCAGTAGCTGGAGAGCAGTTATTGGTGCAGGGGAATCAAGCAGTTGATATTTTTGCCCTGAATCATCCCGATAGTGGACTGTTTTCTGGTGGGGATATGGTGTTGCGCAGTGGTTCTTCTGTATTAGGTGATGCTCACTATTGGAGTGGGGGGAGTTTTCGGATTGAGCAGTTGGATGGAAGTTTGGGGGATTTGGAGAGTCCTAATGATCCGGTGATTCGGACAGTGGGAGATGTTTTGATTGGTGGTTATATAGGAGCTTCTCTACATATTATTGCTGGGGGTAAGGTAGAGATTCCTAACTTTATCTTGATTACTGGGGCAGATCCGGTTAATGGTTTGCAGGAAAACGTTACTTTGTCTGATGGGACGATCATAGCAATTGATGGTAGAAATGAACCGACATTGGATATTCGTGCGGGAGTAGATCCAGCCGAAATCGGAGTTCCTTTTTTCTCTGGTACTGGTAACGACCTGTTTTTCGGACCTATAGGTTTTACCATTACCCCAACTAGTGCAGATATTCAAGTCGGCTCTATCTTTTTTAACGAAACTACTAATCTGGATGCTCCGTTAGCAGGAAGAGTGCTGCTCACAAACCAGTATCGACCTAACCCTGGTCTGACGGGTAATATTCAAGTTGATGATACCTTTTTCGGAGTGGCAATTGAGACTATAGGACTGGCGGGAGGTGGTTCTGTTGATATCCTTTCTAAGGAAAATATCACTCTTAACGGTCAAATTAGTGCCTCAGCTTTAGATATTTTTTCTGGTAATGGTGGTGATGTTAGGTTAGTTGCTGAGGGTGACATTACTCTCAACCAAGGATCTAACATCTCTTCCAATGGCTTGTTGGGAGGTAATATCACCTTCAACAGCAAGGAGGACATTTCTATCGCAGATAGCTTGATTAGGAGTAACAATTTTACCGATGTAGCAGGTGTTACGGGGGGTGAGATTAAGGTCACAGCTAACTCCCTCTTCTTGACCGAGGGTTCAGTACTGTTTACTAGTACCGCCGGGATGGGGAATGCGGGTGCGGTGAAGATTACTGCTACCGATTTAGTGCACTTGGATGGGGAATCTAACAATGGAATTATCAGTACTATATCCAGCTTAGTGGATTTTGGAGCTGAGGGAAATTCGGAGGGAATTGAGCTGAAAACTCCCTCCCTGGAACTGACCAATGGTGCTATAGTATCTACTTCTACCTTTGGGTCTGGGGATGCAGGAGGGATTGAGCTAAAAACTTCCTCCCTGGAAATGACCAATGGTGCTATAGTAGATGCTTCTACCTTTGGTATAGGGAATGCAGGTGCGGTGAAAATTACCGCTACTGATTCGATACGTTTGGATGGAGAAGACAACGATGGAATTCCCAGTCATATATTCAGCATAGTGGATTTTGGAGCTAAGGGAGACTCAGGGGGAATTGAGCTGACAACGGCCACCCTGGAACTGACCAATGGTGCTCAAGTAAGTGCCTCTACCTTTGGCATAGGGGACGCAGGTGCGGTAAATATTACCGCTACTGATTCGGTGCGCTTGGATGGGGAATCGAATACAGGAAACACCAGTAATATATTCAGCCAGGTAGCACCTGGAGCTGAGGGAAATTCGGAGGGAATTGAGCTGACAACTTCCTCCCTGGAACTGACTAATGGTGCTGGAGTGAGTGCCTCTACCTTCGGAATTGGGAATGCGGGTGCGGTGAAAATTACGGCTATCGATTCGGTGCGCTTGAATGGGGAATCGAATACAGGAAATACCAGTAATATATCTAGCACGGTAGAACCAGGAGCAAGGGGAAATTCGGAGGGAATTGAGTTGACCACTGGCTCTCTGGAACTAACCAATGGTGCTCAAGTGAGCACCTCTACCTTGGGGATTGGGGATGCTGGTTTATTGGAAATTAAGGTTACCGATTCGGTGCGCTTGGATGGGGAATCGAATACAGGAAATACTAGTAATATATCCAGCCAGGTATCTCCTGAAGCAAAGGGAAATTCGGAGGGAATTGAGCTGACAACGGCTACCCTGGAACTTACCAATGGTGCTGGAGTGAGTGCCTCTACCTTTGGCATAGGGGATGCGGGTGCGGTGAAAATTACGGCTACCGAATTGGTGCGCTTGGACGGGGAATTGAGTAATGGACTTCCCAGTGCTATATTCAGCCAGGTAGCACCTGGAGCAAAGGGAAATTCGGAGGGAATTGAGTTGACAACGGCCACCCTGGAACTGACCAATGGTGCTGGAGTAGATGCTTCTACTTTTGGGTTAGGGAATGCGGGTGCAGTGAAAATTACGGCTACCGATTCGGTGCGCTTGGACGGGGAAGACAACTATGGAATTCCCAGTAGTATATCCAGCGTAGTGGGTTTTGGAGCTGAGGGAAATTCGGAGGGAATTGAGCTGACAACGGCCACCCTGGAACTGACCAATGGTGCTGGAGTAGATGCTTCTACTTTTGGGTTAGGGAATGCGGGTGTATTAAATATTACGGCTACCGATTCGGTGCAATTGGATGGGGAATCGAGTAATGGAATTCCCAGTAGTATATTAAGCAAGGTAGATTTAGTAGCAGAGGGGAACTCAGGGGGAATTGAACTGACAACTTCCTCTCTGGAACTAACCAATGGTGCTGAAGTGAGTTCCTCTACCTTTGGAATTGGAAATACGGGTGCAGTGAAAATTACTGCTGCTGATTCGGTGCGGTTAGATGGAGAATCAAGCGATGGATTTTCCAGTGGCATATTCAGCCAGGTGGTTTCTGGAGCAAAGGGAAATTCGGAGGGAATTGAGCTAACAACGGCCACCCTGGAACTGACCAATGGTGCTCAAGTAGATGCCTCTACCTTTGGGGTAGGTAATGCGGGTGCAGTGAAGATTACGTCTACTGATTCGGTGAGGCTAGATGGAGAATCAAGCGATGGATTTTCCAGTGGCATATTCAGCGAGGTATTTTATAGAGCAGAGGGGAGCTCTGGGGGGATTGACCTAACAACTACCTTCCTGGAAATGACTAATGGTGCTGAAGTATCTGCTTCTACTTTCGGGTTTGGAAATGCAGGTGCAGTAAAGGTTACTGCTACCAATTCTGTGCACTTGGATGGGGAATCGAGCATTGGGATTCCTAGTCGCATATTAAGCACGGTAGAGCTAGGAGCAAGAGGAAATTCGGAGGGAATTAAGTTAACAACGGCTTCCCTGGAACTGACTAATGGTGCTGTAGTGAGTGCTTCTACCTTTGGAGTTGGGAATGCGGGTGCAGTGAAGATTACTGCTACTGATTCGGTGCGCTTGGATGGGGACAGCGATGGATTTCCCAGTGCTATATTCAGCCAGGTGGCTCCTAGAGCGGAGGGTAACTCAGGGGGAATTGAGCTGACAACGACCTCCCTAGAACTGCTCAATGGTGCTAACGTGAATACTTCTACCTTTGGCGTAGGGAATGCGGGTGCGGTGAAAATTACTGCTACCAATTCAGTGCTCTTGGATGGGGAATCTAAAAATGGAATTATAAGTGCAATATTAAGCGAGGTATTTCCTGGAGCGGAGGGTAACTCAGGGAAAATTGAGCTGACAACGGCCTCCCTAGAACTAACTAATGGTACTCAAGTAAGTGCCTCTACCGGAGGGATAGGGGATGCAGGTGTATTAAATATTACGGCCACTGATTCGGTGCGGTTAGATGGAGAGTCGAGCAATGGATTTTCCAGTGGTATATTCAGTCTAGTGGTTCCTGAAGCGGAAGGGAACTCAATGGGGATTGAGCTAACGACTGCTTCCTTGGAACTGACCAATGGTGCTATAGTGTCTGCCTCTACCTTTGGGCTTGGAAATGCAGGTGCAGTAAAGATTACAGCCATTGATTCGGTGCGCTTGGATGGGGAATCAAGCACTGTAACTCCCAGTTCTATATTCAGCACAGTAGAGTCAGGAGCAAAGGGGGAATCTAGGGGAATTGAACTGATAACTACCTCCTTGGAACTAACTAATGGTGCTCAAGTGAGTGCCTCTACTAGTGGGATTGGGGATACAGGTTTGGTGAAGATTAATGCTACCGATTCGGTGCGATTGGATGGAGAATTAAGCAATGGATTTTCCAGTGCCATATCCAGTCAGGTTAATTCAGAAGCAAAGGGAGAATCTAGGGGAATTGACCTAACAACATCCTCCCTAGAACTAACCAATGGTGCTACAGTATCTGCCTCCACCTCTGGAATAGGAGATGCAGGCGACATCTTTGTACGAAATGCTCAATCTGTCTTCCTCGACAATAATAGCTCCATCTCCACTGCCGTTGAACCTACCTCACGCGGCACTGGCGGCAATATCAATATCCAAACCAACTCCCTCACCCTAGACAATAATTCCCAAATCTCCGCTCGAAGTCAAGCACCAGGCAAAGCTGGCGACATTAACCTCAACGTCTCAGAAACCTTAACTGCTACCGACAGTGATATCACCACCTCCAGCACCCAATCCGCCGGAGGTGCTATCAACATCACCGCCAAAGATATTCGCCTACGGGGAGACAGCGACATCACCACCAGTGTCTTCAGCGGTATTGAAGACGGCGGCAATATCACCATCACCACCGACTCCCTTATTGCCTTTGCCGACAGCGACATCTTAGCCTTTGCCCGAGATGGCAGAGGAGGAGATATAACCTTCGTCACCCCCATCTTCTTCGGCTTCGCCTTCCGTCCAGCCCCCAAAGGCACAGATCCAGCTACCTTAGATCATAATAACCGAGTCGATATCAATGCCAGTGGAGCAGTAGATGGAGTCATCACCTTACCCAACCTCGACTTTATCCAAAACAGCCTCACCGAGTTACCGGACAATCTCATCGATACCGACAGTCTACTAGCCAACAGCTGCATAGTCCGAACCAGGGAACAAGAAGGAAAATTCATCATCACCGGTGGAGGCAGCTTACCCAATCGTCCCGGAGATTCCGTAAGCTCACCTTATCCCACGGGAGTAGTACGGATGATACCCAGTGAGACACCCCCACGTCCTTGGCAAAAGGGAGACCCAATTATTCAAGCAACAGGGGTGTATCAGCTGCCCGATGGACGGTTGGTGATGTCCCGCGAATGCCCATAGGGGCGTATTGCTTCAATCCGGTTTCCCTAAACTCCGGTCCCCCCCTTATTAAGGGGGGCTAGGGGGGATCCCCTCTCAAGCTACGATTATATTACCTCAATAATGGGGCTTCTCCGGTTAGATTTGATCCCCCTAAATCCCCCTTATTAAGGGGGACTTTGAGTTGATACTTAATAACGGTAACTTTGAGTTCAATTGTATCCTGTTCCCATAGAATTAAAACACTTAAATCCGGTCCCCCCCTTATTAAGGGGGGTTAGGGGGGATCCCCTCTGAAGTTACGATTATATTACCTCAATAATGGGACTTCTAGGGTCAGATTGGATCCCCCTAAATCCCCCTTAATAAGGGGGACTTTGAGTTGGTACTTAATAACGGTTAGTTTGAGTTCAATCGTATCCTGTTCCCATAGAATTAACACACTTAGATCCGGTCCCCCCCTTATTAAGGGGGGCTAGGGGGGAGCCCCTCCCAAGCTACGATTATATTACCTCAATAATGGGACTTCTAGGGTCAGATTGGATCCCCCTAAATCCCCCTTAATAAGGGGGACTTTGAGTTTTTATTTAATAACGGGTAGTTTGAGTTCAATCGTATTCTTTTCCCATGGAATTAAAACACTTAAATCCGGTCCCCCCCTTATTAAGGGGGGCTAGGGGGGAGCCCCTCCCAAGTTACGATTATATTACCTCAATAATGGGGCTTCTCCGGTCAGATTGGATCCCCCTAAATCCCCCTTATTAAGGGGGACTTTGAGTTTTTATTTAATAACGGGTAGTTTGAGTTTTTAACAAGAGATACCTTGAGTAAAATTAACGGTAATTCAGTGCTATTGCCTCAATCTCCTCACATACACCTTCAAAATTATTAAATACCTCGTCATTCGTAAACCGAACCACCTGCAAACCATAGCCTTCTAATATACTAGTTCTTTCAAGATCATATGCACGACCTTGGTCTGTAAAATGAGAATCCCCATCTACTTCAATCACTAATTTCAAAGCAGCACAGTAAAAATCAACAATAAAGTGAGCAATGGGTCTTTGTCGCAATATCCGGAATTTAAACGTTCTCAAGTAGTCTAGCCAGAGTTTTTTCTCTGCTGGAGTTGGATTTTTACGCAGAGATTTAGCCCTAGCTACTAGGTGCGAATCATAGGGAAGATAGCACTCTATAGAGTTAAGGTTTCGGTTTTTTGATGTTGGTAATGCCATTTTACTAACAAAAGATATGGGTAGTTTGAGTTCAATAATCCGGTCCCCCCCTTAATAAGGAGGGCTAGGGGGGATCCCCTCCCAAGTTACGATTATATTACCTCAATAATGGGACTTCTGCGGTCAGCTTGGATCCCCCTAAATCCCCCTTATTAAGGGGGACTTTGAGTTGGTACTTAACTTTACTCATTAAGGCTGGTATTGGGCGAAAGCTTTTGTAGTGCGAGCATCTTGATCATGTCTGACTTCTAGAACACCGATTCAGTAAGATAATTTGACAAAATACTTCATATAGGCATTAACGAAAAATCGATGGATTTCCCTCTCCGCGTCTGGTGCGTCTGGTGCGTCGTTACTTCACCTAAATTTCGATTACTGAATTGACGCTCTAGCGAGCAAGATGCTCGCACTACGGGCACGCTACGCGAACGCACTACACAAAATTAAACCATATTTTTAGCTGTTCCATGCGACTACAGGAGATGTGATCGCATATCTTATCTGCCATACCTTATAGGCGCACACCTACTCCATTATTTAAATAATACCACAAAAGCACAAAAAACACAAAGGGATGTGATCGCCTACAATATCAGTGAAAGCGATCGCATATCCTCAAGATGGTAGAACAAATTACTATTTCTATACCTAATTCAGTATTAAAAGCCGAGAATACTGATAGTCAAAACTTTGCCGGTGAAATTTGTATGTTAGCCGCAGTCAAACTCTATGAACTCAATCGCCTTACTTCTAGTAAAGCAGCGGAACTAGCTGGAGTCTCCCGTGTGGAATTTTTATCAAGCTTGGGACGTTATCAAGTATTTCCCCTTGAAGCTGAACTAAGGGAGTTGGAAGCTAACTGTGACTAGAGCAATTAGCAATACTTCCCCTATGTTATATTTGCATCGCATTGGTAAATTGGATTGGTTGCCAGAAATTTTCGCTGAAATTCTTGTTCCCTCTGCTGTAGTTAACGAGTTACGGGAGGGAAGGCCAAGAGGTTATGACTGTCCTGATCTCAGCATATATACTTGGCTTCAGGTTGTTGAACCAATTTCGATACCTGCCAATTTAACAGTTGGAGATTTGGGTTTAGGGGAACAAACAGCAATTGCATTAACCCTCGAAAATTCTGGGTTTGTTGTTTTGTTAGATGATGGTTTGGCAAGAAGTACTGCTCAAGCTTTAGGGTTAACTGTTTGGGGAACTTTGAAGATATTGCTTACAGCTAAATCTCAAGGTTTGACAGAGCAGATTATGCCATTAGTTGACCAGTTGCAAGATTCAGGAATGTGGATTTCTGATGATATTCGTAGTAGAGTAATACATCTGGCAGGTGAGAGTAATCACTAGCGTTATACTCGGCTTCTCAATTCAACTATGGATGGTTTTGCTCCCATAAGGCTGGTATTGGGCGAAAGCTTTTGTAGTGCGAGCATCTTGCTTGCGTCTGACTTCTTGCGATCGCCTACAATACCAATCAGAGCGATCGCATACCTTATAGGCGCACACCTATTCCATTATCTAAATAATACCACAAAGACACAAAGGACACAAAGGGCGACTGGCAAGATGCCAGTTCCACTGTTTGACTGGCAAGATGCCAGTTCCACATTCCCTTGTTTCTTGAAAGATATTGTAGTTTTCAGCAATCCTCCTGACCAAATTATGCCTAGGTCTTGTCTGAAGAGAGCAATTAACTTGGTAGATCAGGGGAATGCTTGATCTATATCTATGTTTTTATTCTAGGAGAGGAATAAGTAGTTTATAAATTAAGCTTCTAGAGAGATGAATTATATACTGAGATGGATTGCATGGCTACAGCTTTTTTCCTTCTGCCTGCTGCCAGGGGGAGCCATGGCTCAGTCTACTCCTCCAGGTGTCAACCTTCCAGCCAACACCCTGGAAGGGATTGAAGAGGAAATCATTCCTAACCAACCCCAATCCCCGGATCTGCTTCCGGATGCATCTCCAGGATCATTACCGGAACCTAATCTGGACATTCCTGCTTCTCCCCAACTGCCTGCAATCACAACTCCACCTACTGCACCATTTTTGGTGAGAACAGTGAAGGTATTGGGAAATACGGTCTTGCAGGCAGAAATTGACCAGTTAACAGAACCCTATGAAAACCGTGAAGTCAGATTTGAGGAGTTGTTGCAACTAGCTGATGCTATTACTAAACTCTATATTGATCATGGTTACATCACCTCCGGCGCCTTTTTACCCATCCAAGACTTTAGTAACTCGATGGTGGAAATCCAGGTGGTTGAGGGGGAATTAGAAGGAATTGAACTGATAGGATTAAACCGTTTGCGGGAAGCCTATGTACGCAGTCGCTTGGAACTTGCTACGGATCAACCGTTAAATCAAAACCGCTTGGAAGAAGCACTAAAACTGTTGCAACTTGACTCCTTACTTAATACAGTAGATGCAGAGTTAACCCCAGGCAGGGGTTCTGGTAGCAATATTTTGCGAGTGGACATTAAAGAAGCACCCGCCTTTCACGGTGGTGTTTCTACCGCCAACAATCAATCCCCCAGCATTGGCTCACTACAAACCAGCTTATTAGTTGCCCATGATAACCTTTTTGGTTTTGGCGATCGCTTCAGTGCTCAATATAGCCTTACGGAAGGACTAGACTTATATGATCTTAACTATGCCATCCCCGTCAATCCCCAAAATGGCATCCTCAGTATTCGCTACAACAACAGTGATAGTCGCATTATCGAAGAACAATTCGAGGAGTTTGAAATCGAAAGCGCCACTCGCACCATCGCCGTGAGTTTTCGCCAACCAATACTCCGCTCACCAGAAACCGAATTTGCCCTAAGTTTAGCCCTAGACCTGCGTCGCAGTCAAACCTTCTTACTCGGGGAACCCTTTTCTTTCTCCCTTGGCCCAGAAAACGGCGAATCTAAAGTAACAGTACTCCGATTTGCTCAAGATTGGCTAGACCGTAGTAGTCCTAATCGTATTTTAGCTGCTCGTTCCCAGTTTAGTTTTGGATTAGGTGCTTTTGATGCCACCCTCAATGACACGGGAACTGATGGACGCTTCTTTAGCTGGTTAGGACAATTCCAATGGGTAGAACGATTATCACCCCAAGCCACCCTCATCACCCAATTAAATGCTCAGTTAACCCCAGATTCCTTACTCTCCCTAGAAAGATTCAGTATGGGTGGCGTCGATACTGTCCGAGGCTATCGACAAAATCAGTTAGTTGCGGATAACGGTATCTTAGGTTCCGTGGAAG
>JAAHGR010000201.1 GCA_010672425.1 Symploca sp. SIO2E6 | reverse complement strand
TGCTCAACGCCTAATGGCATCTAAGGTAATCGCACGAATTTTCCTGTGGGGTAAAGCTACCTGCTCCCTCTGTGCTCAACGCCTAATGGCATCTAAGGTAATCGCACTGGGAGGGTATCTAATGTTCCAGTTTAAATTAGGATAGGTGCTCAACGCCTAATGGCATCTAAGGTAATCGCACGCGCCATTCCAGCCATATTCTTCCCAGCAATAAAGTGCTCAACGCCTAATGGCATCTAAGGTAATCGCACAATATTGCTGTGTCATCAAAATCGATATTGACTCGTGCTCAACGCCTAATGGCATCTAAGGTAATCGCACGGCAGTCTCTGAAACCCTTATATGATAACAGCTCCTAGACAGTTTTGCAAGCACCTCCTCAACAAGAGCCATCAAACCAGAAAATCCTTGCAAAATCGCCATTTTTTCCTCAAAATACAAACGCTAGAAACCTTGCTATTACTAGTTTTGAGCAATTTTGCAAGCATCTCTAATCTTGGTTGAAACGCCCTAAGCCTTTCCTAGTAAAGCTTTCGAGCATTATCTGCTAGTGCGATCGCTTCACAACCAGAGATCCTTGCAAAAAACCCTTCTTCCTCAATTCCCTATTGCTACTCTCAATAACTTCTAGTTTTTTTTGGAGAACCACTTTCGACACAAAGTTCACAAAGGAAGGGAAGGGAGTTAGCTTAACATATCACAATCTATACGCTCATCTTTTCTTGCTTTCTGAAGTATTTCTGAGTCTTCAGCTGAAGATAGACCAATTTCAGCTACATGAATTGTATCGATACCAGCTTCCCGTAGTAAAATTGACGCAGAGCGAGGTAAACCCTGGTCAAGCAACAGTCTCATCATTTAAAGATAGTTCTACAATGCGATCATCTAGGTAAGTGGAAGCGTAGATAAGAGCTTGTTGGATGTCCTTATCTTCCAATTCAGGAAACTCTTGGTAGAGTTCTTCTCTATTAGAATAAGTTGCGAGTAATTCAACCACCCGACGAACCGTAAGACGAAGATTACGGATACAAGGCTGTCCATTCATACAGGCGGGGTTAATCGTGATACGGTCTAGTTTCATCTAAAAATTTCCACCGAATATGAGTTTGGTCTGTCGTGCCTATATTAGTTTAGTTTTGGTGTGATGCGATAGTAGTGTAAGCACCTTGTTCGCGTTTGACCTTTAGCGAGCAAGATGCTCGCACTACATCTATTATCTTATTTGAGGCATGTTACTGATTGCTCTTTGTTGGTTACCTTGGCTTTGGTTTTATGCTATTATTTTACAATGGAAAAATATGCGCACATATATACTGTAGAGAAAGATCAACAGCTGTAGTGTCGTGACACACCTAAAAATGTAGGTTGGGTGTAACGTTCGCGTAGCGTCGGTCGAAGGAGAAGTGAAACCCAACGCAGCCCACAAGGAGTGTTGGGTCTCGTTGCCTCGACCCAACCTACATCTATTCCATATCTAAGGTAATTGCACGACAAAAGGGCTAGATTCAAGTCGGCGTGCGCTATGTGCTCAACGCCTTAAGGCATCTAAGGTAATCGACATTTAGGCCCATTACCCTCGATTTGCAGCTTTAACCGTGCTCAACGCCTTACGGCATCTAAGGTAATCGCACGAATCTGTAGGCATCCTGGTGCAGCCTGCGATTTTCTGTGCTCAACGCCTTACGGCATCTAAGGTAATCGCACCGGTTACAGTCCCGGACAAATTTCCGCCCGACGGCAGTGCTCAACGCCTTACGGCATCTAAGGTAATCGCACTACTTTTGTCCCCAAAACCACCATGGGAAACTCGTTAGGTGCTCAACGCCTTACGGCATCTAAGGTAATCGCACTTACTGACGCTATTTGTTCTGTTCTAGTTACCCAACGTGCTCAACGCCTTACGGCATCTAAGGTAATCGCACGGCAGTCTCTGAAACCCTTACAGGATAACAGCTCCTAGACAGTTTTGCAAGCACCTCCTGAACAAGAGCCATCAAACCAGAAAATCCTCGCCAAATCGCCATTTTTTCCTCAAAATACAAACGCTAGAAAGCTTACTATTACTAGCTTTGAGCAATTTTGCAAGCATCTATAACCTTGGTTAAAACCCCCTAAGCCTTTCCCAATAAAGCTTTCGAGCATTATTTGCTAGTGCGATCGCTTCACAACCAGAGATCCTTGCAAAAAAACCTGGCTCTTCTAGTTTTTTTGGAGAACCACAAAGACACAAAGTTCACAAAGGGAAGTCTGTAAATTGGGTCAACAAACCCTGATACTGTTGGGTTTCGCTACGCTTCACCCAACCTACATTTACTACTTTGGAAGGGTAAAAAACCTTTCTCCCCCAATTCCCAATTCCCAATTCCCAATTCCCAATTCCCAATTCCCAGTTCCCAATTCCCAATTCCCAATTCCCAATTCCCAATTCCCAATTCTAAATACCCTTAACTGGTAACCTTACCCAGGCAGATTCGGGGGGACTTAAGGAAAAAGCACTGGGAGCAAATACAGCGGTTTGGGTTTTACTGGTATCTTCTCGATCAATCCAGATTGTTAGCCGACAGATTCCTCGATGAGGAGGAGTTCCTTCCTGTAACAGACAGTACCATCGTGCTAGAGGTAGTTCATCAATGGGCTCGATTGTGTTAAACAGGAAGTTATTGTCACCGGCAAATGGTAAGCCATAACGGGGTTCGTCTAACTCTCCATTGAGTCCCTGAATCAGGCGATCGCATAACCATGATTCTGCTTGAATACCTATTACTATGTCAAGATTGATGAGAACTTCACGACGCACAGGTGCAATCCAGGATTTAGCACCATGAGTCTTTTGAGCTAGTTCCTTATCGGAATTGCCTACTGAATATTGGTGTAGTTGTTGGGAAAGTATGGCTGTTTGAGACTCTGCACCTTCGGGAATGGCGATTGCTACTGCCATTTCGGGTAGATTTTCCCGCATCAGAGTAACCGGTGCAGTCAGGGGAGCACGTTGTTCGATTCCTGCTAGATTGAGCAGCAATCCGTATACTGTTGATGGGGAAGGAATTATGGTGGTGGAGCGATAGGCTCCAGATTGAAATGGACGGAAGGTGGCAAAAGGAGCCTTAAGCCGTAGATACATGTTCATACCAAAGATGCTTCGCTTTTGGTTCCACAGGGACTTTAAATCTTGTCCCCCCCTTGTTAAGGGGGGTTAGGGGGGATCGCAACACGCAAATACCTTGTTACTAGTCACTACCTCCTAAAAAGGCATCTGCTAATGCATCAAATAATTGTTCCGGGTTGGCATAGAGGTGAACTCCAGCATCATCTAGACGGGTTTTTTCTGCTCCATCCATAGTGCGGACTATTTCACCACCAACCCAAAACTCATTTCCTGGTAAATCACAATCTGCATCATCCGCTTTACCCAAACGGTTTAATTCGGTAAACTCACCCAATTCATTAAAGCCATAGGTGTTGTATCCAGCGACTAATTTGGGGGTAAGTCTGACTACGACTGAGCGAGGGGCAAACTCATAATAAGCTCTGGCATGACCACCAGCAACACCATTCAATTGAGCGATCGCTTTGAGTAACACTTTACTCCATTCTGGCTGCTCAAGGCAATCTCGTCCAGCAAGGGCAAAGGGATACTGAAAGGCTGTGTGGGTGATTTCCCGATGCAGTAGGGCGGATGTACTAGCATTACTCCAGTAAGTCTTTTGATTATTTTTAGTCTTGGCATTCAGTGGAGACTGATGAAACACGGCATCGTATTTATAGGGACTCAGAGCAACTGCTAGATTGCAGCGGAAGATACTATCTCGTTTGGGAGGTAAATCTTTATGTTTTTTGGCTTCTTCGGGTTTGGCAACCATGAAGCCAAATAGATAATCATCCGCGTATTTGTCTGCATTAGGATATTCTTTGAATTCCACAGCTAGTTGGTCTTGGTCATGGAGACGGGTACGATTATGGGGTAATCCCATTAAAATCAGGACTTCCCGTAGTGCATTACGGATCGATTCAGGACTAACTATGGCATATTTTTGCCCATCTTTGATAATTTTTTGCAGAATGGTGCGGTTTTCTTCTGACTCACCCCGATAGTTTCCTGAAGGTGCAGGATAGGTTAAAACGGTAGCAAAGAGATTTAGTTGGCTCATGATAATTTATTGGTTAACGGTTGACTGTTGCCTTAGGCAGCTTCAGCACTAGATGACTTCTTTTTAGAGGGAATTTGACTCGAAAGTGCTAACAATGTTAAGGCACGAATCTCATCGGATTGGTTAAACAGAGCCTCGGCAAAATCAGCAAATTCATCTTTGCGGATCAAGGGGTAGAGAGTAGAGACAAAGTAATCGATAAAGGCTTGGGATTCTGTACGCGATCGCACGGCGAGGAAGGCTTCATTCGCTATTTTGTACTTTTTTTTGTTGTAATCTTCTTCTTTTTGCTTATTTCCCTTACATTTGTCCCACTGAAGTTCAAATTTAGACTCTAATTTGCTCAGAACATAATGCTGACAAACTTGATAAATAATTTGAGCAGTTGAACGAACATCAGTTTTCACGTTAATTTCTCCTTCAATAGCAAATAGTTCACTAGCATCATGACTAAAGTAGGGGTCTTCTAGCCACTTGCGGGGAATGCGACTAAGCAAGGCATCAAAGTCATACCACCAAGGTTGTTCTCGTAGCAGATTGAGCAATCGCTGTTTGCGGAACCAAGGACACCAATAAGCATTTTTTATTTGAGCGTATTTGTCTATTTGAGTCTCTACGGGTTCGACTTGACTGATGGAGCGAATTTTTACACCACTATTACCCACTTTTTCTGCATGAATTAATTCGACTCCTAAGATTAAATCTACCAGGGTTTGATCACCGGTTTTGTGAGCAATGCGATCGCGTAATAATCGTAACAGGTCTAATCCCCCTTCTTCTGGTAGGTCGATGATGGCTTCCCGGGGTAGGTAACCTAACTTTAATGAGGATCTTTGGGCTAAGGTATCGGGAAATTCTTCGCAAAAGTCAATGAGATTAGCGACATCGGGAATTGCTAGGACATAACCTACTAACTCTCGCTGTCCGTCTTTATTAAAGGTTGCTGGACGGTAAACTTGAGGGACAAATGACCAGAAATGTAACAAAAACTGGTAGCCTATGGTATCTTTAGTTGGCACATTTTCCGGGTTAGATGCCATTGCACCTAGGTAATAGTTACCTGACTGTTTTGTACTTTTTTCTGGGTTTTGTAGTTCCTGCCAAATCTTTTCTGTGTCCTGAGAATAGGAACCATGAGTACGGTGGTTAAAGGGATTGCGAGTAGTCGGCACTCCCCGCACAATTTGCCAGAGCATATCCCGCCACAGCTTGATCCAAAGTCCTTTATCGGGGTCATCATGGGATTTATCCCAGTCTGGTAGAAATGCACCATAGGGTACTACAACGGAATAATAGTAACGGTGAATTAGTTTCGTTTTACCCTTAGCATCTGTTGTCTCAACCTCCTCTACATGGTCAAATTTCTTGATTTTTTTATCCGTTGAACGCTGCTCTTCAAAGGCTTGATAAGTTAGGTCAAAAAGGGCTTTGATGCCTTCAAGATTGAGTTTTACTGTAACACCGAACTCATCTAAATTGTTCAACTCAACCAGGGCATCCGGATGCTCTTTAAACCCAGGTTGTCGATGTAGGTATTGTACCATTAGTACCAAACCGGCCAAACCAGCACGGTGTTGAACTGAGGGTAACTCAGCTAATTGGTAAGTTAGTTCTAACTCATTCACTGGCCAAACCCCCTTCTGGTACAATAGTGATGATGATCAGCTATTGCTAAATAACGGGGTAGCCAATCGGGACGGTCTTGGGTGAGAGCTGATTGCTGGGGTATTGGTACTACATACCCGTCATAGGGTTGTCGTTGTTCCACTAACTTTTTCACAGCATCTAAGTCGGTATCTAACAAGGCATCTACTGAATAATTATTGCCATCCCGGAAAGGTTCCGATGTTGCCCAGTAACCCCCTGCCACAAAACTACTCCTGCCATCCGCATCCCGTTCCTTTAGGGAATAGGACTCTAACTTTTCTGCTAGTTGCCATTGGCTAACTGTACCGGATACTGCCGCTAAAAACTCCCGCGCCTGAGCCAATTCCTTCGTTTTGTAAGGCAAAACTTTTGGTGGTTCGTAGACGAAGATCTGAGCGAGAAAATCTCTACCACGGGATAGGTGACGGTTAGAACGACCAAATCTTTGAACCAGTGCAGAAATTGGTGCTAGTTCAGTAATCAGTACATCTGCATCCAAATCTAAGGACATTTCGCAGACTTGGGTGGTGACAGCAATAGCTGGTTGTCGTTGCTCCTGTTGATAGGCAAAGGCATTAACGGTTGCTTGATGTTGCTTGTGCCGATCTTGGAGTCGAAATCGGCTATGATAGGTGAGTACTTCTACTCCTAAATTATCCTCTAACTGGGCAGCTATTTCACGACAGCGAGCTACAGTATTCACGACCCACAAGACTCGGTTACCCTGGTGATAGGCTCTGACTGCTTGCTCATTTGCTGTACCAAAGTCTGTAGTTTGGACATGATAACGAGGATGTTTTTCTACTTGCTCTAGTTCCTGATCCCTAACTGTTGAGAATACCTGCAATCCGACTCGTTCCAACTCTAGTCTCCTAGTCCTCGGTAAGGTGGCAGTCATACAGAGTACAGGAAGATCAAAATGTTGGAGAAAACTGATTAAGTTATCGAACATGCTACGGGAAAAACTGTGAACTTCATCAATCACTACTACCGCATCAGTTAATACTGGTAATAGGCATAAACTGCTATAATTGTGAGTCAGGAAAGAGAGAAATTGGTCTACCGTAGCCGCAAAGAATCGCTTACCCCAAAATCCCAAGGCAAAGAGCCGTTCCTCTGGGGTAAAATCTTTCCCTTGAAGAGCATCATCAGGGTTATTGGCCATGGCCATTAACTCGTAGGCAGCTGTACCTGTAAGGAGACTGGCATCGGATTCTGGAGCCCAGGAAACGTAATCTTTAAACCCTTCGGTTGCAGTGCCACGGGTAGGATAAAGGAAAATAATGTGTCCTACTGAGTAACGAGTCAACACCGACTGTTCCCACTTATAACCAAAGATAGTTTTACCAGTGCCACAACCACTCAGTAGTAAAATGCGATCGCTAAGTGCCAAAGCCTTTTTTTGAAAACTTTTAAGCTGAAATGGCTGTCCTGATTTTTGCTCGATTTGACGATAGCGAGGCTGTAAAATTTTCGTTTCAATCTCTTCTGGAGTAATCGAAACTCGATGAAGAGTCTCATCAATCCATTGTTGAAGCGAATAGCCTTGACGAAACAACCCCGATGCTGCCGAGTCAGCGGCAATTACTCCCGCTTTAACTGCTAGTAACAAGGAATTGCGATGCTGATCTCGCTTCAGTCCACGAGAAAATTGGCGACCAATTTTGTTAGCTTCCAGATAAACCTGTTGCCACCAGTTATCCTCTGCCACCCACTTTTCCGGTAATTCTGGCAACCCTTCCACACCGGCAACCTCTGCAATGGTTCTCAGAATATCCCTTACTTCTGGATAATCGAGGTAAAGTTCCACCTGTTTCACTTGGGTACGCGGCTTCCCCCAATCCTGATAACTAGCTTTAAGGTGGTGAGAGAGTACCGCTGCTGTGATTACTTCGAGATCTAATCTACTGGGTTCTAGCCAGGTTCTCACCTTGGGCAGATGAAGAATTAAAGTACTAAACCATTCATGGCGCAGTGTCTGGGTTGCACGACTACCTGTAACAGCAGCATAAAACTCCCCATTAGCTTTACCAATATCGTGAAAAAGAGCCGCAACTCGCAGGTGAGTCAGGAATTTAGCGGCATCATCTACCCGGAAAAACCGACACCAATTGAGCAAAATGCGCTCCTTAAAAATGAGCAGTGCCGCTTCCTCCGTATCTAATAGGTGCTGCTTTAAAGTCAACTCCCCATACTTGCGGCTTTTAGCCAATAGCTGTTGTGGCATAGCGATCGCTCCTCCGATAAACTGGAACAGGAATAGGAGAACAGAAAACCCCGCAACCGATACGACGCTTACCACCTAAACCGTGAATTTGTAATTTAACCGCATCGTCGGGAGTCAAATCAGAAACCACGACACTAAAGCCAACAATCGTATAACTCCTGTTAGGCTTATTGATTTTGAGAGTCAGGCGCTTGGGTTTCCCTTGCTCATTAGCAGGAATACCGATATTGGCGTTGATATCCAGTGTTTGTAACTGTCGTTGAGCTGCAGCTAAAAATGGTGCAGTTTCGGTATATCCTTTAATAGTCACTAGTCTGGCACTCAAAAAATCAACTGGTTGCAAAGTCTGTAGTTCAGGGTTTCCCAGTTGGATGGGATAACCACCAACATCCAAAGTTTGACCTGCCAGTAGATAAACTTGAGCGATCGCTTCTAGAGGTAATCTCAACAGTAATCTCGAATAGCGAGTCAGGCGAATTTTGCCTTGTTTGTCTGGAATACCTGGAATTGTGTTGATTGCCAGTCCATCTAGGTGGTGTATTTGGGGGAATTGTTTGGAGATGGCGCTGTACAAACGATAATTGTGGTCAGCAGGTAACTCTGTTCCCCTTACTGGAAACGAAAGATTAATAATGTTGTGCATGGTTAGGTGTTAGGTGGTAGGTGTTAGGCGTTATACCAAATCCGGTATATGCGAACCCGTTATATCCGACCCCGTAGAGACGTTGCATGCAACGTCTCTACAGGATTTAGCGGTTGGCTCAAAACGGGTGTAACTAACCCGGATTTGGTATGGCACACTTATGCAGCAGACCCTAATTAAACATTGCCTGAAACTCAAAGCTTTATCAGTATAAGGATCACAGTGATCAAGAATAGGTAAATAATTCTGTGTAGGTGCTTAATATGAGAGTTGTTGTTCTTACGAGAAACCCGGTTTCTAAGAATACTGAATCGACGCTCACTGAAACGCGAGACTTTAACCTCTAACGATGCACACATGACAATAAAATCCAAAAGTTCATCGTTGTTTTTGGATTCTAAAGGGGAATCAATATTGATTAGCTTGAGGCGGCTATTGTATTCTTGAGCTTTTTCCATGAGCCAATACCGAACATTTGTAGATGGCTTTTGGGAAGACTGGTAGAATTGTTTCGCTTTCTTGCTGAACTCTGCTAAGAGTGTACTGTGTCTCGTGGCAAATTCCAAGATTGGATCTGAATCAGAAAACTGTTCTAACGGATAAAGAACACCTCTCATCTCCGGTAAAGCGGATGCCCCGTTTACTTCGCGTTTGTAATTTGTCATAATCGTCGTAGCAATTTATTTTTCTTCTCCGGTCTAGCAACCGGAGTTTTTTTTAGCGTAACACACGCTCTCTAGATTTAGCTGCCCGTATAGATTAAGTTTATTCACATAACCACAAGGGGGTAACCAATCCTAATCGGCTGAATTTTGCTGAACGCCTTACGGCAATCGGAGGTAACCAGAAATTTTGGTCGTGAAATTTCTAGAATTAGCAGCACGTTGCTCAACGCCTCTTGAGGGTAATGAACACCCCTAGAGACATCGAAGGAGTCTAAACTTTTAATTATATAACTCATTGACTTTTCGTGAAACACGGTAATGACAACTCATCCCCTCTACTTCCTCTCGCACCATCTCCACCAACTCTGGTGGTTCTAAAACGACGGCTCCCTTGCCATAACCCAATACCCAGCGCTTCAATTCCTGTAAACCACCCACTACCAGATGCAAAGTCAGGGAACCATCTGGGTGCTGTTGAATTTCTTGACTGACGTGCCAACGACGTTCCCTAACATAGGGAGCCGTAGGTGCATCAAACCAAATAGTTACAGGTACTCGATTGCCTCCCACCTCGCTTTGAAAAATTTTGCTCAAATGCTCTTGGGCGTTAAAATTAGGGTCTCGGATAAATTTCTCTTCGAGTAACTTTAACTCTCTAATTCGATCTACTCGAAACCACCGAATAGTTTGGCGCTGGTGGCAAAAGCCGATGACATAAGGATTAGTTCCTCTATATATATCGAGGAGATAAGGATCTAATATCCGTTCTGATTCCGTATTGCGACTGGCAGTAAAATAGCGCATCCACACCTGGCGATAGTTGCGACAGGCTTCTACCAAACGTTTCCAAATTTCTGGATTAGGATAAGTTTCTGCTCCAGTGCGGAAAATCACCCTTTCATCAGCTATCTGTTGTAAATCAACCCAGGTTTGTTCTGGCATTCGCTCACTCAACCGTTTTACCGCAGAGCGTAACTCTTTAGTATAAGTAAAACCAGAATAAGCTTCGAGCATCCTGGCTCCCAAAGTCAGAGCGAATAACTCTCCTTGAGAAAGAGCAATACTCGGCAATCGCCATTCCGGATTGGTGTAATGATGACCTTGTTTGTGGTTAAACTCCAATGGAGCATGAAAGCGATCGCGTAGAAATGCTAAATCACTTCTAATGGTACGTTCACTTACCTCTAAAGCTTCAGCTAAGGTCGAATATGTTTGTCGCTGAGCTGAACGCAATAAGGTATCGATTTGCAGTAGTCGTTCTAGATGGCGGGACACAAGGTAAGCAGTAACTCGGTTTAGTTTATCCTAAACAACTCACCCGGCAAAAACCTTTCCTCCTTCAGAAAAAATTCAGATCTTATATTAAGTTTGGTAGAATACTTGGTGGCAATAAGGCTCTAACCCTCCCAGGAGGGGAGCCGGAGAACCCACCCCTAGCCCCTCCCAGGAGGGGAGCCGGAGAACCCACCCCTAGCCCCTCCCAGGAGGGGAACCGGAGGCGGCAAGGTATTCGGGAATTATAACTGTTTATCCTTTCCTTGATATTATTCCTTCGTTTTGATAAAACATCGAAATCCTGTAGAGACGTTGCATGCAACGTCTCTACAGGGTCGGATCTAAAGAGTTCATATATACTGGATTTGGTATTAGTGCGTGCGATCGCTCTCAGGGTGGGTTTAGGATAACAATAAGTAAGAATGCACTGTAGCTTTGAGTTCTCCCCGCTTTAAAAAGACGGGGATTCTAAGCGGTTGTTCCGAGCGGGTTAAAACCGCGCTCTTCACTTTGCTTACGATATAACGCAAGATAAATTTGTTAAATCATATCGTTTTGGCAGACTCAACACTGCCCTACGCACCTTGACTAAAGACAACTTTAGCTGTGAGCTTACCTTTCTTAAAATATTGGCTGCACCGTTGCAGTCACTGTTA
>JAAHGR010000200.1 GCA_010672425.1 Symploca sp. SIO2E6 | reverse complement strand
GCACAATCTGATAATAATCGGAATTTGCAACAAGCCACAGTAGAAGAAACCACTGCTAACTCGAAAGAGGAACCCGAAGTATCCCAAAATGGCACAAACGATCATAATGGCAACATCTTGCTTCCTAAAATAACCGCAAGCGAGGATGAACCTAATACCTTAACCCTACTTCAAGCAAAAGCACAATCTGATAATAATCGGAATTTGCAACAAGCCGCAGTAGAAGAAACCACTGGTAACTTGCAAGATGAACCCGAATCATCCCAAAATAGCACAAACGCTAGTAATGGCAGCATCTTGCTTCCTAAAATAACCGCAAGCGAGGATGAATCAGAAACCTTAACCCTACTCCAAGCAAAAGCACAATCTGATAATAATCGGAATTTGCAACAAGCAGCAGTAGAAGAAATCACCGGTAACGAAAAAGATGAACCAGAAGCATCCCAAAATGGCACAAATGCTCATAATGGCAGCATCTTGCTTCCTAAAATAACCGCAAGCGAGGATGAATCAGAAACCTTAACCCTACTCCAAGCAAAAGCACAATCTGATAATAATCGGAATTTGCAACAAGCAGCAGTAGAAGAAACCACTGCTAACTCGAAAGAGGAACCCGAAGTATCCCAAAATGGCACAAATGCTAGTAATGGCAGCATCTTGCTTCCTAAAATCACCGCAAGCGAGGATGAATCAGAAACCTTAACTCTACTCCAAGCAAAAGCACAATCTGATAATAATCGGAATTTGCAACAAGCCGCAGTAGAAGAAACCACTGGTGACTCGCAAGAGGAACCCGAAGCATCCCAAAGTGGCACAAACGATAGTAATGGCAGTATCTTGCTCCCTAAAATCACCGCAAACGAGGATGAATCAGATACCTTAACCCTACTTCAACCAAAAGCACAATCTGATAATAATCGGAATTTGCAACAAGCCGCAGTAGAAGAAACCACCGGTAACTCGAAAGATGAACCAGAAGCATCCCAAAATAGCACAAATGCTAGTAATGGCAGCATCTTGCTTCCTAAAATAACCGCAAGCGAGGATGAACCTAATACCTTAACCCTACTCCAAGCAAAAGCACAATCTGATAATAATCGGAATTTGCAACAAGCCGCAGTAGAAGAAAACACTGCTAACTTGCAAGATGAACCCGAATCATCCCAAAATAGCACAAACGAGCATAATGGGAACATCTTGCTTCCTCAAATAACCGCAAGCGAGGATGAACCTAATACCTTAACCCTACTTCAACAACAAGCAGAATCTGATAATAATCGGAATTTGCAACAAACCACAGTAGAAGAAACCACCGGTAACTCGAAAGAGGAACCCGAAGCATCCCAAAATGGCACAAACGCTAGTAATGGCAACATCTTGCTTCCTAAAATCACCGCAAGCGAGGATGAATCAGAAACCTTAACTCTACTCCAAGCAAAAGCACAATCTGATAATAATCGGAATTTGCAACAAGCAGCAGTAGAAGAAAACACTGCTAACTCGCAAGATGAACCCGAAGCATCCCAAAATAGCACAAACGAGCATAATGGCAACATCTTGCTTCCTAAAATAACCGCAAGCGAGGATGAACCTAATACCTTACCCCTACTTCAACCAAAAGCACAATCTGATAATAATCGGAATTTGCAACAAGAAGCAGTAGAAGAAATCACCGGTGACTCGCAAGATGAACCCGAAGCATCCCAAAATGGCACAAACGCTAGTAATGGCAACATCTTGCTCCCTAGAATCACCGCAAGCGAGGATGAACCTAATACCTTAACCCTACTCCAAGCAAAAGCACAATCTGATAATAATCGGAATTTGCAACAAGCCACAGTAGAAGAAACCACTGCTAACTCGAAAGAGGAACCCGAAGTATCCCAAAATGGCACAAACGATCATAATGGCAACATCTTGCTTCCTAGAATCACCGCAAGCGAGGATGAGCCTAATACCTTAACCCTACTTCAAGCAAAAGCACAATCTGATAATAATGGGAATGACTCAGACGAGAATAACGATTCAGCAGACGCGGGGACGCGGGGACACGGAGACGCGGAGAATGGAAATCCTACACCAAATTTCGCTCACCCGGAAACCGATACCTTAACCTTGCTTCAACAACGGCTACAATCCGATGAAAATTGGGAAGTGCGACAAGTAGCAGTAGTAGAAATTGCTCGTGATTGGCAAGATGACCCTAATACTTTACCCCTCCTCCAACAACAAGCACAATCCGATGAAGATTGGGAAGTGCGACTTGCAGCAGTAGTAGAAATCACCCGTAGCTGGAAAGATGACCCGGAGACTTTACCCCTACTCCAACAACTAGTAAAATCTGATCAAAGTAGGATGGTGCAATATGCAGCAGTAGTAGCAATAGCCCGTGACTGGAAAGATAACCCAGATACCTTACCCCTGCTTCAACAACTAGCACAATCTGATGAAGATGAGTATCTGCGACGTACAGCAATAGTAGCAATCGCCGGTGGCTGGAAAGATAACCCAGATACCTTACCCCTGCTTCAACACAAGGCTCAATCCGATGAACATTGGCATGTACGACGTACAGCATTAAAAGAAATCGCCGGTGGCTGGAAAAATGACCCGGATACCCTACCCCTGCTTCAACAAAAAGCTCAATCTGATGCTCATGAGTATGTGCGACATGCAGCAATAGTAGAAATAGCCGATGGCTGGCAAGATAACCCAGATACCTTACCCCTACTTCAACAACAGGCTCAATCTGATGAAAGTGTGACTGTGCGAGAAGCAGCAGTGGAAGCGATCGCCCGTGACTGGAAAAATGAACCTTTGATGTTAGAATTTGTAAGCGATCGCGTTTTCAATTATAGGGAGCAAGATGCTCCCACTACAACAAATCTACCAAAATCGGACGCTCCAGAAGAACCCGATACCTTAACCTTGCTTCAACAACAGCTACAATCCGATAAAAATTGGGAAGTGCGACAAGCAGCAGTAGCAGAAATTGCCCGTGATTGGAAAGATGACCCTAATACTTTACCCCTCCTCCAACAACGAGTACAATCCGATGAAGACGAAGATGTACGACAAGCAGCGGTGCAAGCAATCGCCGGTGGCTGGAAAGAGCAACCCGAGACTTTACCCCTGCTCCAACAATGGGTAAAATTTAGTCAATATAAGGATGTGCGACGGGCAGCAATACAAGAAATTGCCCGTGGTTGGCAGGATGACCCTCATACTTTACCACTACTCCAACAACAAGCACAATCCGATGAAGATTGGCAAGTACGAAGTGCAGCAGTAGCAGAAATCGCCCATGGCTGGAAGGATAACCCTAACATTCTACCACTACTGCAACAATGGGCAAAATCGAATGGAAATTGGGATGTGCGACAAGCAGCAATAGTAGCAATTGCCCATAGCTGGAAAGATGACCCTGATACTTTACCCCTACTCCAACAACAGGCAAAATCCGATGAAGACGAGGATGTGCGACGTGCTGCCATTGAAGCGATCGCCTGTAGCTGGAAAGATGAACCTTGGGTGTTAGAATTTTTAAGCGATCGCCTCATCAACGATCCCTTTCAACGTCAGTATTACTGGGAAACTAACCCTCGGCAAAGAGCACTTGAGCTAATTATCGAGCAATACCCTAACCATCCCCAGACTCTACTCCTATTAAGGGATAGAGCCGAAAATGACTCGGATGAGACGGTGAGGAAATTTGCTATAGCGCTACGCGCTAGGCAACAGGCAACAGGCAACAGGCAACAGTAGATTTTCGACAGGCGTGCAAGATCTCAGTACAACCTACAACCTACTACCTAGGGTCTGCTGAATAAGTAATGAGTAATGAGTAATGAGTAATGAGTAAGACCGAATGAAGCATTTATCCTAGTTTTGGGCACTCGAATTCCTCGGTTACCCAGGGATTTCCCCGCAAGGAGTGCAAGGTTTTTGAACCACCCATATTCAATTTCCTTGCACTTGGAAAGGCAAAAAAATGCTTGAAAGCCTTCTCTGGCATGGCTTATATCAAGTCCGGATAATTAATTATAATTCCCTTCGACCTTGCAACCTTCTTTCTTCCCTCCTGCCTCCTGCCTCCTGCCTCCTGCCTCATTTCCACCAAAGTGTAAGTATTCAACCGGACATGATATTATATCAAATCCGGCTAAACACTTATCGTATCCTTCAACCTTGCAACCTTGCTCTTTTCCTTCTGCCCTCTGCCTTGGAGCCTTCTGCCTTATTGTCACCAAGGTGTAACGATTCCACCGGATTTGATATTACACACTTATTCAGCAAGCCCTACCTAATCAAAGAACCTGACTCAAGAATTCTCTAGTTCTCTCATGCTGAGGATTGGTGAAAAAATCAGCAGGAGGCGCACTTTCGACAATTACCCCTTTATCGGTAAAATACATTTGGTCAGCAACCTCACGAGCAAATCGCATTTCATGGGTAACTAACAGGCAAGTCATTCCCTCTTCCGCTAATTCGCGGATAGTGAGTAAAACCTCCTTAACTGTCTCAGGATCTAAAGCTGCAGTCACTTCATCAAACAGCATTACCTCCGGTTTCATCGCTAACGATCGCGCGATCGCAACTCGTTGTTGTTGTCCCCCAGACAGTTCTCCTGGATAATTCTTTTCCTTACCCTGAAGTCCCACTTTCGCCAGCAAGCCATAAGCAAGTTCCTTGACTTCTTGACGGTCTTGTTTAAGCACATGGATGGGAGCCATCATAACATTCTCCAAAGCTGTGCGGTGAGGAAAAAGGTTATACTGCTGAAAAACCATCGATACCATCCGCCGCAAGGGTATTTTTTCCCGTTCAGATTTGAGTTGGTGTACCTGAAAATCTCCCACACGGATCGAGCCGCGATTGATTGGTACTAGAGCATTGATACACCGCAACAGGGTCGATTTTCCTGAACCAGATGGACCAACAATACAGATGACATCCCCCGTACCAACATCCAAAGAAATACCCTTCAAAACCTCAGTTTCACCAAAGGACTTGTGTACATCATAGATCGAAATTAAAGGGTTTTTCATTTGTTGTTGGTTGTTGGTTGTTTGTTGTTTGTTGTTTGTTGTTGGTTGTTTGTTGTTTGTTATTTGTTATTTGTTGTTGGTTGTTGGTTGTTTGTTGTTTGTTGTTTGTTGTTGGTTATTGGTTGTTTGTTGTTGGTTGTTGGTTGTTGGTTGTTGGTTGTTTGTTGTTTGTTGTTTGTTGTTGGTTGTTTGTTGTTGGTTGTTGGTTGTTGGTTGTTGGTTGTTTGTTGTTGGTTGTTTGTTGTTGGTTGTTGGTTGTTTGTTGTTGGTTGTTTGTTGTTGGTTGTTTGTTGTTTGTTGTTTGTTGTTGGTTATTGGTTATTGGTTGTTTGTTGTTGGTTGTTTGTTGTTTGTTGTTGGTTGTTTGTTGTTTGTTGTTTCCCAATTTCCAATTTCCAATTTCCAATTTCCAATACCCAATTCCCCATTCCCATTCTCCATTCCCAATTCCCAATTACCAATTCCCAATTACCAATTACCAATTCCCAATTTCCAATTCCCAATTCCCAATACCCCATTCCCCATTCCCATTCTCCATTCCCAATTCCCAATTACCAATTCCCAATTACCAATTCCCAATACCCAATTCCCCATTCTCAATTCTCAATTCTCAATTCCAATTCCTTTGTCCACCGTGCTATGGGATAGCAATAGATAAAAAACAATAGCATGAGGACAGTGTATAGGGGAATGGCTAAACTCTCTCCTTCTAGTTCTAGTACTTCCCGTACTGCTGTTAGTCCTTCCGGTACTCCTACCAAATTCGTCAGAGTTGTACCCATCGTCAGGATAGCGTACCAGTTCATCCAAGGGGGAATCATCCGCCGCACTGCTTGAGGCAAAATCACTAACTGTAGGATTTGCCTGCGGGTGTAACCCATTGCCTCTGCTGCTTCCCATTGTCCTGAGGGGATAGATTGAATCGCACCTCGGACAATTTCTGAGATATTGGCAGCTACTACTAGGGATAGACCAATAATCGATTTAGCTAAGGGTGAGAATTCAACGGTGGTGAAACCTAACTTTAGCTGAAATGGTAGTAAGTAGAGCATTACATAGAGGATGACTAGCCAAGGGGAATTACGGAAAAATTGGGTAAGGAACCAAGCTATCCCCCGAATTAATTTCTGAGGGGCAATCTGTGCTAAACCAAGAAAAGTACCCAGGATAGTCGCGATCGCCATGCAAGCTAAGCTGATGATAATATTGAGAGCAAAGCCGCCTTTAACAGACCAACCCTCCTGATTACCAATTAAGACATAGGGCAGGCGCTTGACTAAAGTCTGGAATTCTGCTAAAGAAAAATCCCCCCCTACTACCGCCAGCACAACAGTAATCAGTAAAGCCGCTACCGCTAAACCGAGAAAAGTTTGCCAGTTAAATCGAGACTCATTACTCATTATTTTTGAGAAATCAGGGAATTGGGAATTGGGAATTGGGTATTGGGAATTGGGAATTGGGTATTGGGAATTGGGTATTGGGAATTGGGAATTGGGAATTGGGAATTGGGGATTGGGAATTGGGAATTGGGGATTGGGAATTGGGGATTGGGGATTGGGGATTGGGAATTGGGAATTGGGGATTGGGAATTGGGGATTGGGAATTGGGAATTGGGAATTGTTACCCATTACTCGTTACTCATTACTCATTACTCATTACTCATTACTCATTACTCATTACTCATTACTCATTACTCATTACTCATTACTCATTACTCATTACTCATTACTCATTACTCATCACTCATTACTCATCACTCATTACTCATCACTCATTACTCATTACTCATTACTCATTACTCATTACTCATTACTCATTACTCATCACTCATCCTGGTATCCGCAGCTTATTTTCCCACCAATGCATGAAGGCTACTAAGACTCCCACTAAAGCCACGTAAAATACCCAAATCAAGAGCATGACTTCTAATGTGGCAAAATTATCAGCATAGATTTGTCCAGCATAGTAAAGCAGCTCTGGGGTGGCAATAGCAGAAGCCAGAGTTGTGGTTTTAATCAGGTTAACCAGGTTGTTATTCAACGCCGGTAGGCAGATGCGGAAAGCTAAGGGAAAGATTACTTGGATAAAATACTGATTCCGGGAGAAACCCAAACTTTCGCACGCCTCGATCAAGGTTTTCGGTACAGCTTCAATACCAGATCGAAAAATTTCGATATTGAAAGCACCAGCAAACAGACTCAAAGCGATCACAGCACTAGCGAAGGAACCTAACAGAGGTTTTTCTCCTCCTGTAGTCGGATCATACACCTTCGGCAGCAGGTTGGCTAGTACAAAGAAGAGAAAGAACAATTGTACCAGAGGAGGGGTATTGCGGAAGAGTTGGATATAGCCTTGGAGGAGATTACGCACCCATCGATTAGGTAAACCCTGTAGCCAAACTCCAACTAACCCGATTACCAGAGACAGGATGATACAAATAACAGACAAGGAAACAGTATTGAGCATCCCTGTCTTCAACCAAGTTTGGTAGGTGGGATCACTGAGCCAACTGAAGTTGAGTTGCATTGAGAATGGGGAATGGGGAATTGGGAATTGGGAATTGGGTAATTGGGAATTGGGAATTGGGAATGGGGAATTGGGAATTGGGAATTGGCAAACAACCAATAACCAACAACAAACAACCAATAACAATTTACTCTTTTGCTTTCTCCATGCGTTCTTTGGCGTATTTTGTCGAGGGAATCTGCCACTGCTTCTCTCCTTCTACAATGAAGCCTTCTGCTTCCATCTTTAAGATGGCATCATTAACCGTATTCAGGAATTCTTCCTCCCCTTTGCGTACCCCTATACCCCAGGGTTGTTCGAGGATAACCTCTAATGGCTGATGCCAATCTTGAGACCATTCAGAATCTTGTAATTTTCCGGCTAAAGCTGAGTTATCGAAGGCAAAACCGACGCAACGTCCATCTTTGAGAGCCTTGTAGGCTTCTGCTGTTCCTGGGAAGTTGACCATTTCTACCCCCATCTCTGTGAGATCTTTGTTGTAGAAGGCACCTTGAACCCCGCACACTTTCTTGCCTTTCAGGTCTTCCCAGGCTTTAATATCATTATCTTTCTTTGTCAGTAATCCGGCTCCGTCGGAATAGTAGTTTTCACTAAAGTCAATCTCTTGCCTACGTTCCTCCGTCTCGGTCATCGTGGCAATGACTAAATCTATCTTCCCTTGTTTGAGAAACTCGATGCGATTGCTAGCTACTACTGGTACAAATTCTACCTTATCCTCGGAGTCGAGTATTTCCTCAGTGAGTTGACGAGCAATGTCAATTTCGAGTCCAGCATTTTGACCATCTGAGTCAATGAAGCCAAAGGGTTTGTAATCTGTCTTGACTCCAATAACAATTTTGTCCCGTTCCTTGATTTCTTCGAGTATACCTGCTGCTGTGTCTCCGGTGTTGCTTCCCGAACAAGCAGTAATACTTAGGGTTGCTGCCAGAAGACTGACAGCTAGGGTCGCAATTTTTGAATATTTATGAAGATTTTGGCTCATTGGTTGACTGTTGACTGTTGACTTACGATATGCTATCTTTATCAAGAATTGTGCACAGACATTTAAGGTAATACCTTAATGTAGCAGAGATTGATTTTCATTCATGGTGGTGAAAATTTTTTCATCGGGACCGCCTCGGAGTCTTCTGCCTTAAATCAATATCTCAGCTAGCGATAAGTAACCACAAAGACACCAAGAACACAAAGAAAAGAGGACTTATTTGCTAGCAACATTAGAAATTTGGCGATTGAAGTTCCCTTATCGTTAAACCGGGGCGGGTTTATCTTATTGGCTGGTCAATATCGACAAATTGTTGGTGAACCCGCCCCTACCGGAGGTTTTACCAGGTTTGCCGTGAAATCAATGCTTGAAACCGAGGATCTGAGCGAATGTTGTCAAAATCGGAGTCGGTTTTTGCCATTTCTCGGTATTTGTTCAAGCGGTTATGACTTCATCATTAGGGGAGTTTGAATCGGTTTTAAGAAGTATAGCTTAGTTACCTGATGTCAGAAACCAGAAACCGGGTTTCTTGCTGAGATCTCGCTTTCGAGGGCAAAATTATCCCAGAAACCCGGTTTCTCCACCCCTGGTCTGCTTTCCCTAGAAAATCTTCGATTAGTTGTAATTTTGATAATTTTTTGCTATTATTGGGATAATGGGATAGGCTTGCGCCTATAATGTACAGAAAAAAAGAGACGCACCAGACGCACCAGAAATAGTTGTACCAGAGATATTGCCGCTGCCTCATTTTATCCTTACATCAAATCACCAAAACATGGGTAGCCAACCCTGATTTGGTATGATTAGCGAATTATGCATATTATTTCTCGTAAAGCACTGCGTCAATTTTGGGAAAATTATCCTGACAGTGAAGCAGCGCTGATTCGTTGGTTTTCCCTCATAAATTCGGCAAGGTTTCAAACCTTTGACGAATTACGCTCAGTTTTTCCCAGTGCTGATCTCGTAGGTAATTTAATTGTGTTTAATATTGGTGGTAATAAGTACCGATTAATTACTTCCATTCACTTTAATCGTCAGAAAGTTTATATTCGTTATATCTTGACCCATTCAGAATACGACAAAGAACAATGGAAAACTTAAGCACACTTCCCTCAGATATTAATATTCGTTGGAGTGCAATTGCACCAATGCTGACGATTAGCAATGAAGAAGAGTACGACCAAGCAATCGAGCGATTAAATTATTTAATTGATGCAATTGGCACAGATGAACAGCATCCTCTTTATAATTTGCTCGATACGTTAGGGACATTAATTGAGGCTTATGAGGCAGAGCATTATTCTATAGCTAATTGTAGCGGTAGTGATGTATTGGCTTATTTAATGGAGGAACATGGACTAAGTTTATCAGATTTGCCTGAAATTGGCACATCGGAAACTATAGAAGCTATTTTGAGCAAAGATCAACCATTAAACCTTAGTCAAATTCAACACTTAGCACAGCGTTTTCAAGTTCAACCTCAAGTATTTTTCAATTAGGAGCATAGGTGTTAGGTATTAGGTAGATCTCAGAAACCGGGTTTCTTGCTGAGATCTCGCTTTCGAGGGCAAAATTATCCCAGAAACCCGGTTTCTCCACCCCTGGTCTGCTTTCCCTAGAAAATCTTCGATTAGTTGTAATTTTGATGATTTTTGGCTATTATTGGAATAATGAAATAGGTGTGGGCCTGTAATGTCTGTATTCCAGCTAAAGATAAATAACCACAAAGACACAAAGAATACAAAGGAAAGAAAATGCAGGCAAAACCCGAGCAGTATTACCTCTAATGTAGGGTGGGCAAATTTCAAGTTTTAACCAAGGAACAGATATGTTGAGATATATTTGCCCACCACAGCACTGACTAAAATGAGGGAATAAGTAGGTTGGGTCGAGGCAACGAGACCCAACGCTGGAGTAGGCTGTGTTGGATCACTAAGAAACCTCTACCCAACCTAAATTTTTAGTGCGATCACTTTCCCTGGAAAATCTTAGATTAGTTGTAATGAGAGATAATTTTTGGCTATTATTGGAATGATGGAATAGGTGTGCGCCTGTAATGTCCATATTCCAGCTAAGAATAATTAACCACAAAGACACAAAGAACACAAACTGCCTTCGTTTCCCAGCGTTTAAGAACCCCGACTTCTTAAAGAAGTCGGGGTTCTCGACAGTGCTTGCGCGATCGACAATTCGGTTAACTCTCGTAATTCAGCATCTTCTTGATGTAGAAACAAATTGAGTTGAGATTCTTCAATATTTAACCTTAGTCTTTGATTCATCTTTCTATCTCCCCATGCTAAATTCTCAATTCTAAACCTGGTTTACTCTTGAATCAATGCCTGAAACCGAGGTTCTGAGCGAATGTTGTCAAAATCTGAGTCGGTTTTTGCCATTTCTCGGTTTTCATCAGGATTGAGTTGGATGGCTTGTTGCAGATTTTCGATCGCTAGGTCAATATTGTTTTGCAATCCATAGCAGCAAGCTTTGTTATACCAGGCTTCATCTTTATCGGGTTTAATTTCAATAGCTTTATCAAAACTAGCGATCAGCTTCGCTGGTGCTGAAAGCAATCGCTTCATGAGCTGCGCCTGTGTACATATAGCGAATAAAAAACAATAGCAGTAACGGTATTTACATCGTCCTCCGCGAGTTCATGTTCAGGTTTAAGCTGTGCGTCGTCGCCTCAACGCCGTCAAAGACGAACCACTTCA
>JAAHGR010000020.1 GCA_010672425.1 Symploca sp. SIO2E6 | reverse complement strand
ACCAGCAACTGCGGCAACCTAATGTTACGAAAGCCCAAGCTTTAAGAAAAGCCCAATTAAGGATGATTGCTGATGTTGAATTTGACTATAACCATCCCGCAGTTTGGTCTCCGTTTATTCTGATTGGTAATTGGCTTTGAGAATTTGTTGTTGGTTGTTTGTTGTTGGTTGTTTGTTGTTGGTTGTTGGTTGTTGGTTGTTTGTTGTTGGTTGTTTGTTGTTGGTTGTTTGTTGTTGGTTGTTGGTTGTTGGTTGTTGGTTTTTTGTTTTTTGTTATTTGCTGTTTGTTGTTTGTTTTTTGGAGATTCTTTGTCTGAGGAGCGAGTCCAGAAAATGGAAGAGGCTATCAAATCAGCAAGGATTGTCTATAAGAACTGGTCTTCATCGTTTTATAACAAATTAAAGGTTTTACCAATAAACCAGCCATAAAAAATAAAAAACAACCATCCCTCCCATTGGGTAAGCTTCTTATCTTGAGTCGCAAAAAAAAGTAAAATTGTTCCAGCAACCATAGTTGGTAGACCATTGCCTAGAACAGTTTTGGGAATCACTAAATTACCAACCAATCCAGCAACTCCTGTGACCATGAAGGTATTAAAAATATTGGAGCCGATAACATTACCTACAGCTATTTCTGCTTGGCCTTTGATACCAGCACTAATAGTAACCATCAATTCTGGGAGTGAAGTTCCCAAGGCTACTGCACTCACAGCAATTATTTCCTTGCCGATCTTCAAGATTTCTGAAATCTTAACCAATGAATAAATCGTATAGTTAGCCCCTAAATAGAGAAAAATAGCACTTATGATAATAATGATGATTTGCCCGACTAAAAAATTAGCATTTCTATTGACCCTAGTCGAATCTGGAGCTTCGTTGACTTCCTGTTCATTGTCTGCACTACCCTTGAGGGTGTAAAATAAATACATCAAATAGCCGATAATTAAAAGCAATGCTTCTCCGGTGGAAAAACTCTCATC
Source organism: Symploca sp. SIO2E6 (assembly GCA_010672425.1). Lineage (GTDB taxonomy): Bacteria > Cyanobacteriota > Cyanobacteriia > Cyanobacteriales > Coleofasciculaceae > Caldora. The sequence goes on along the minus strand of JAAHGR010000020.1, from coordinate 15,395 downwards.
TCCAATTACCAAAGCAAACAAAAATGCTGAGCCGACAAATAAAGGCAAATCAACGCTAACTAAATCATAACTTATACTTAAGTATCTAGCACTCATAATTGACGCTGTACCAATAATCAGGAAAATATTGGCAATATTGGAACCAACAACATTACCGACAACAATTTCTGATGAGTTTTGCAAAACAGCCAAAATTGAAGAAATTAACTCTGGCAGTGATGTACCAATGGAAACAATGGTCACCCCGATGATGAAGGGACTCAGTCCGATAAATAAGCCAACTTTTTCAGCAGCATCTGTAAAAAAATCTGATGCTTTCACCAGAACTGCTAAGCTGATGATAAAAACTACACACAAGAGGATTAAGGACATTTAGGGAATATTTCACCAGTTGCTAGTTACAAGTATTAAGTGTTGAGATCCCCCCTAACCCCCCTTAATAAGGGGGGGACCGGATTTACATCTCCCCGTGGAAGTAAAAGCGTAGCATCCTCTGGCTTCCCCCTTATTAAGGGGGACGGGAGGGGGATCCAAAGGGGGACGGGAGGGGGATACAAACTGTGCCACATAGAAGTATAATTGAAGATTGTGCCCTTAAAAAAAATCAGTCCATGCCCAAGCTAAAAACCCGTAAAGCAGCAGCTAAGCGTTTTAGAGCTACCTGCAATGGTAAAATTAAACGCCGTAGAGCTTTCAAGAACCACATCCTAGAACCTAAGAGCCCAAAAAGGAAACGGTATCTTTCTCACCTGACCTTAGTCAATGAGCGGGATGCCGACAATGTGCGCAAGATGCTGCCGTATTTGTAGAGATTAGGTCTTGATCTGAGAATAATCTGGGAATTCAGCTCAATTTCAACTGACAACTAACAAACGAACCATGACAAGAGTAAAACGCGGTAACGTCGCTCGCAAACGGCGCAAAAAAATTCTCAAGCTGGCTAAGGGATACCGAGGTTCCCACTCCAAACTCTTTCGCACTGCGAATCAGCAGGTAATGAAGGCTCTAAGAAACGCCTATCGCGATCGCCGCAAGCGTAAGCGGGATTTTCGACGGTTGTGGATTACTCGGATCAATGCTGCTGTCCGTCAGCATGGCATGAGCTATAGTCAGCTGATCGGTCAAATGAAAAAAGCTAACATTCAGCTTAACCGCAAGATGCTAGCACAATTAGCAGTCTTAGATCCCCCTAGCTTCCAAAAAGTAGTGGAATTGGCCTCTCAAGCAGGAAAGTAGAGAATTGAGAATTGAGAATTGAGAATTGAGAATTGAGAATTGAGAATTGAGAATTGAGAATTGAGACTTTTCTCCCTAAATCCCCTGTTCCCTATTCCCTGTTCCCCATTCCCCATTCCCCATTCCCCATTCCCCATTCCCCATTCCCCATTCCCCATTCCCCATTCCGAAGTTACCTTAAACACAATGGTTAAGCAAAAATTCTTCAACTTAGCAATAGGATTAGTGACGATGTCCTTGCTGGCAACGACACCAGTTCCTAGTGCTGAACTCGAAGAAATTGAGCAACGGGGTAAATTGATTGTGGCAGTCAAGGATAATCTACGTCCCTTGGGCTTTCGTGGAGAGGATGGTAACCTGCAAGGACTAGAGATTGATATCGCCAGACATCTAGCGGCAGAATTGCTGGGAGATTCCAATGCCGTGGTTTTGCAACCAGTAACCAATCTTGACCGACTCCAGGTCGTCTTAGATGGTACAGTTGACTTGACCATAGCTAGAGTCAGCTTCACCGAATCCCGAGCTCGATTGGTTGATTTCAGCAACTACTACTACCTAGATGGTACAGGCTTAGTAACCAAGGATGCTGGGATTACCGAGTTGGAGGATGTTGCTACCAAGAAAATTGCCGTTATCAAGGACTCTAGCACGATCGCTGTAATGAAAGATGCTTTGCCCAACTCTCGGCTAGTAGGGGTTGATTCCTACCAAGAAGCGCTATCCCTCCTAGAAAAAGGTGGTGCAGATGCCTTTGCCGCAGACAAAACGGTTCTTACGGGATGGGTACAAGAATATCCTCAGTATCGATTGCTCTCAGCGCGTCTTTCCGGTGCAGCCTTGTGTGTAGTGATACCTAAAGGTTTACAGTATAACAGGCTACATCGTAAGGTAAACGAAGCGATCGCTCGTTGGCAAGCTGAAGGTTGGTTAGCTGAACGTGCAACAGCTTGGGGCTTACCATAATTGTATCTGTGGAACTGGCATCCTGCCAGTAGGTGAGTGGAACTGGCATCCTGCCAGTAGGTGGAACTGGCATCCTGCCAGTGAGTGGAACTGGCATCCTGCCAGTGAGTGGAACTGGCATCCTGCCAGTGAGTGGAACTGGCAGGATGCCAGTATTAAGTATTAGGTGTTAGGTATATGGACAATTCACTTCCTACTATTTATCTGTCATTATTGCTCTTACTACTGGGCATTGCTGGTGTGGTGGTCATTCGCCAGATCATCAAAACTCGTAAAGTGGAAGGCACTCTCACTAAACTGGAGAAAAAGCTCAAGCAAGAACGGGGCAAGGTAGTAGATTATTATGAGTTGGGCAGCATCTATCTAGACAAGAAATTGTTTGCCCAAGCCGTGATTCTCTTTCAAAAAGCACTCAAAGCTACCGATGCTGAGGAAGAAAACCTGGCTCCTGTGTACAATGCCTTGGGATTTGCCTATTTTTCCCAGGAACAGTATGATATTGCTATTCGCCACTATAAAGACGCTCTCAAGCAAGAAGCAGAATATGTCACAGCCCTGAACAACCTCGGTCATGTGTACGAGCGCAAGAAACTGACAACTCAAGCTTTGGAAGCTTACGAAGAAGCTCTCAAGTGCGATCCTGAGAATGCAACTAGCAAGCGTAGAGCCGAATCACTGCGGAAACGCTTGGTATCAACTTGAGGTGATCGCATTTTCTCATCTAACGAGCGCGGAGGGATTCGAACCCCCGACCCTCAGGACCGGAACCTGATGCTCTATCCACTGAGCCACGCGCCCTCGTATCTAGCTGCTTTAACAGCAAGCTATCACAATTATATAGTATAGCTCATATTAGGTTTAGTGATCTAAACTCGAAGAAATAAGGGAGCAGGAAGCAGGGAGTAGTGGCGTGACACAGCCTATTATGGTGGAATAAGTAGGTTGGGTGAAGCTTTCTTCGTAACCCAACCATGGACTTTGTTGCGTTGGGTTTCACTTCTCCTTCGGAGACGCTACGCGAACGTTACACCCAACCTACATTTTTAGATGTGTCACGTCACTAGGGAACAGGGAGTAAGGCATATTCATATATCACAACCAATTCCCAATTCCCAATTCCCAATTCCCAATTCCCAATTCCCAATTATTCCAAATTACATCGATGATATAAAGCTTGGCGCAATAGTAGCTTATAATACCGTTCCTCAATTGTATAAGCACCAAAGCGCTCTAAATGGGGATTGCTCATCTGAACATCAAACAGACAAAAGCCACGGTCTCGCAGTCGCTCGACTAACTTTACCATAGCCACCTTGGAACCTTCAGAAATATGATAGAACATCGATTCACCAATGAAAGCCCCCCCAATAACTATTCCTAAAATTCCTCCTGCTAACTGATCATCCTGCCAAGTTTCAAAGCTATAAGCCCAACCTGCTTGATACAATTCTCGATAAATACCCTGAAGTTCCGTAGAAATCCAGGTGGAATCTCGAGCAGCACAACCAGCAACCACCTGGTTAAAGTCTCGGTTAATGGCTGTACTAAAACGTTCCTGATTCAGAACACGTCGCAGGGATTTAGGATAGCGAAACTGCTCATCAAGAGGAATAATCGCTCGCTGGCGACTGGTGTACCATCCTAAATCACCATTTTCATCTGCCATCAGAAAGTAACCTTGGGCATACCCCTGGATTAAGGAAAGAATGTCAAGTTCCATACAGGTAGCTAAAATAATTCCCAGACCAACTGTTGTATTACTCAATCTATGCCTGAACCGATTCCACCGATTACGCTTCCACCTGCTCAGAATCCTCAACAGGAAGGTGAATGGTTGCAAGAGACTCTTCGCAACTGGCTAGATGAAGAATTTCTCCCAGAACCAGTTAATCAAAAAATTGCTCGCCGTGCTTCCCAAATTTTTGTTCGCCAACGCATGGAAGGGGAGAATGATCTCGGATCACTCGTGATTGCCATTGTGGCTGAGATGCAGTCGTTTGATTTTCGAGAAAGTTTTTACAGCGAATTTGCGATCGCTAATGCTGTTAGTGACTTACTCTTACAGAGTCTTGGTATTGATCACTGCTGTGGACAATCAGAGTGAAAGGCAAAAGAATTGTCCGGTGTTAAGTAGGTAGTGGGAGAGAAACCGAACTATGTTACAAAACGTAAATACGGCTCAAACCCTTACAAATGACAAATGACAAATGACAAATGACAAATCTACTTACTTTTGCCTTTTGTCTCTTATTACCAGCTAGATTTAACAACTCCTGGCAACAAGCCTTCATGTGCCCATTCTCGCAGCACATTGCGGGATAGTCCAAAATCCCGGTAGTAACCACGAGGTCGTCCTGTTACCCAACAGCGGTTTCGCCGACGACTCGGAGCACTATTGCGAGGCAGTTGTTGTATTTGCCGATGAAGAGCTAGTTTCTCCCGTTGAGAGGTAGCTGTTCTAAACTGTTCTTTGAGATCTGCTCGCTTGTCTGCGTATTTATCTCTAAGCTTTTGCCGTTTTTTCTCCCGCTCGATCATCGCTTTTTTAGCCATAGATCATTCAAATTTCCCTAAATCTAAACACTGTTTCCTATCTTAACCCGTTGTATCAGCGATGAACCATTATTTTGCTACAGTTGCCCGTGGTTTGGAATCCATTGCCACCCAGGAACTAGAAAAATTGGGAGCCCAGTCAGTCCGTCCCGACTTTACTGGGGTGCATTTTGTTGGTGATTATTCTTTGATGTATCGGGTTAATCTTTGGGCAAGAACTATTTTTCGGGTGCTGGTAACTGTGGCTGAGTTCCCCTGTCGAGATGCGAAGGCTCTTTACCAGGAGGTGCAAAATATTCCCTGGACTCAGTACCTACAGCCTCACCATACCCTAGCAGTGAGAGCAACAGGAGGCAATCAGCAGCTTAACCACACCCACTTTAGTGCTCTACAGGTCAAAAATGCCATTGTAGACCAACAGCGCCGCCAATTTGGTGAACGCTCTAGCATTGATACCAAAAATCCTGATGTGTTACTCAATGCCCATATTCATCAAAACCGTTGTATTTTAAGTCTAGATAGTTCCGGTGCTAGCCTGCATCGACGGGGGTATCGTCCAGCTATGGGAATGGCTCCCCTGAAAGAAACTCTAGCAGCGGCTTTGTTGTCCATGGCTGATTGGCAACCAACTATACCGTTTTTTGACCCTTTATGTGGTTCTGGAACCCTACCCTTAGAAGCAAGCCTCCAAGCTTTAAATATTGCTCCAGGATTGTTTCGTCATCGTTTTGGCTTTGAGCGCTGGTTAGATTTTGATGCTCATTGTTGGGAAGGGTTGCTCCAAGAAGCGAAAAACACTTCGATCGCTGAACTCAAAGCACCGATTTTGGGAAGCGATCGCAATGGGGATATCATTAAGCAAGCTCGTCTTAATGCGGAAAAATGTGGTGTTGCTCAGCAGGTTAGCTTTACCCAAGCTGAACTATCTCAGGTGGAAGCACCAACGGACACTGGTATTATTCTTTGCAATCCCCCCTATGGAGAGAGGGTGGGAAATGCTAACCAACTAGGAGATTTCTACAAACTGCTGGGTGATGTTTTCAAACAGCGGTTTAAAGGATGGACGGCTTTTGTGTTATGTGGTAATCAGGCATTGGCTAAGCGGATCGGACTCAAAGCTTCTCGCCGCATCCCAGTTAATAATGGTTCCATTCCTTGTACGTTACTTAAGTATGAGTTGTATTGAAAGAATTGGGAATTGGGAATTGGGAATTGGGAATTGGGAATTGGGAATTGGGAATTGGGAATTGTGACCAACTGCCAGGTTATATCAATTCCGGTTGTATCGGAATAATTAATAATTTGGCTTTTTGGTTAGAAAACATAGACACTGGCGGGCGCAAGCATTGCGCCCCTACCATAATGAATATTGGAATCATTTCCCGCCCTGTCGATATCCTTCCGGTTAACGTAACCAATCCCCAATTTTTTTTAGAACCACAAAGACACAAAGAGCACAAAGGAAGGAAGTTAATTTAACATAGCAGAACACAGAGGATGCGATCGCGAGTAAGATTTTTGACGGATAGCGAGCAAGATGTTTGCGCTACGCTCACGCTAAGCTAACGCACTACATCATTATCTATTACATTATTTTAGGCATGTTACAGTACTAATGCGATTAATTTGTCCGGGCGCAACTACCGAGATTTTAACCCCGAACATTTTTGATTTAATCAGGTGTTACCCTACTATAGTGCAAGGAAATTGTATCGACGGGCTCAAAAACCTTGCACTTATCAGAGCCAAGAAATGCTTGAAAGCTATACTATACAGCGCCTTCAGACTTATGCAGCAGACCCTACGTAAGGGCGTATGCAATACGTAAGGGCGTATGCAATACGTAAGGGCGTATGCAATACGTAAGGGCGTATGCAATACGCCCCTACAGCATCACTTCATTCTAAACAATTCTCTCCATTGTTGGATATCAGCACTACGATATTTTAACTGCCTAGCTGCTTGCGGCTGATGATTAACCTGTGGAGTCCGAGATGGGTAATTGTTAACTTCTGCGAATAATTCTCTCCATGCCTTGATATCAACCCCGCGAAACTTAGTGCAAGTCCTCATGGATGGGACTCCTCTAATAACTGAAGTGAGTTGGTAGTTAGCACTCTGATAAGTAAGTTGCATTGGTTGATTCTCCGCAAACGAAACTTTGTAAATCAGCCTCTATTCACTTTTCCGGTTCAGTTTAGGTACTTACGCAGGATATTTACAAAACTTCATATTTGACGATTGATACCAAATCCGGCACAGATACCCCCTTTATGGTTTCACCCTGTAGAGACGTTGCATGCAACGTCTCAGAGCAAGTTTCGCGGTTTGTTTAAAACGGGGGTGATTAACTAGGATTTGGTAGACTGTTCTAGAGTTCCCTATTCAAAGCAAAAACCCCCAACTGAAAGTTGAGGGAAATTATCAAAGCAGTTCTAGTAGGTAGGATTACCAGCATTATTAGATTAACCTAACGATATGAAAATTTTGTGAAAACTTGAATTTAATTTTTTAGCCTTTAGTCTTCAGCCTTCAGCCTTCAGCTATTCCCCACTTTTAACTCGATCGCTTGCACCGGCAATAACAACAGTATACTCCCCTCTTGGTTCAGTCTCATCGAACAAGCTCAACAGTTCTGAGAGAGTGCCTCTTTGAACCTTTTCATACATTTTAGTTAAATCTTTAACCAAGGCAGCTGGACGATCGCCTAATACTTGGATAGCATCCTGGAGAAAGGCTTTGATTCTATGGGGACTTTCATAAAAGATCAGTGTATGGGGTGAATCTTGGTCTACTCCAATAAACTTGAGTCGAGGACCAGGCTTACGGGGGGGAAAGCCACGAAAGGTAAATCCATGAACAGCTAACCCAGATAAAACTAAAGCCAAAACAAAGGCACTAGCACCAGGAATCATGGTAACTTCAACCCCGGCTTCAATGGCACTACGTACTATAGTAAATCCTGGATCACAAATACCTGGAGTTCCGGCATTGGTAACAACAGCTACAGATTTCCCTTGTTTGAGCAAACCGATGATCTTTTCTCCACTGCGTTGCTCATTATGCTCGTGAAAAGATATTTGTGGTTTTTTGATCTCAAAATGTTTAAGTAATCTACCAGTTTTACGAGTATCTTCACTAGCAATAAAGTCAACCTGACGCAAAGTGTCAAGCGATCGCAAGCTGATGTCGCCTAGATTTCCAATAGGTGTAGCAACCAAATATAACATTTGAAAATTGGGAATTGGGAATTGGGAATTGGGAATTGGGAATTGGGAATTGGGAATTGGGAATTGGGAATTGGGAATTGGGAATTGGGAATATCTTCCTTATCTTCTTGATCTTCCTTGTCTCCCCCATCTCCCCATCTCCCTATCTCCCCATCTCCCCATCTCCCTTGTCTCTCTTAGAACTAGCGATCGCGACTACCCCATATACTGATATTCCTTGTTGGTGTAAGATTTGGGCAGCTGAGTTAACTGTAGCACCTGTGGTGTAGATGTCATCGACTAAGAGCACAGGGGAAGTTGGAGGACGTTGGCGAAAGTTTTTGCCGACTGTGAAGGCTTCTGACAGATTTTGCGATCGCTCTTTGCCAGATAAACCAAATTGAGCCTCAGTGGCACGAACTCGTTCTAATCCGTGGGGTTGCTGTCGGTAGCCGGTAAACTCGCAAAAGCTTTGAGCTATTAGTTCTGCTTGATTGAAACCTCGTTTTTTCAGTTTACTGGAGTGGAGAGGTATGGGAACAATCGTTAATTTTTTGGTATGTTTACCCCCAGGAGATTTCAACCAGGCTTCACCTAGCCAGTGGCCTAGGGGACGTGCTAACTGGGGTTGGTTTTCATATTTTAAGGCAGCAAGGGCTCGTTTGAGAACTCCACCGTAATTACCCCAAACAAATACAGGTAACTGTCCTTGCCATAAATAACTAGGTTGAGCCAGTTGACAACGTTTTAGTTGCCGCTGGCAATATTCACACAACTCACCATCAGCAGGTCGATCGCATAGAGGACAGTTGGACTTCAGGAACAGAGACAGGAGGGCGTTTTTAAACTTCTGAAGTTCCTTGGCCATCATTTTTTCAGTTAAGATAATTTCAAACTAGAGTTTAGCAGATTTTGAAGTAATGAGTAATGAGTAATGAGTAATGAGTAATGAGTTCATGTTTTGATTTCCCGGTTAAAGTGCAATGGATTTTGAACCTATCGATACCATTTTCTTGTACTAAGGATGACAGGAAATGCTTGTAAGCCTTGTTGGGCATAGTTTACACACTCATGAACTAAACCCTAATTAATTCATGACTTATTACTTGTTACTTATTACTTATTACTTATTACTTATTACTTATCATTAAATTGTGGCCAATTTCTACTCCCTAGAGCAAATTCTCCCTTCGGAACAACCTTTTGTTGGTAATAGAGCCTTTAACCTTAGTCGGTTGTGGCAACTTAGCTATCCAGTTGTTCCCAGTTTTGTAATTCCAGCGATGGCTTTTTGGGAATTTATCGACACCTTGGGGAACTCAGAACCTCTTTTAGCTGACTTGCCTCATTCTTCTTTTCATGTAGATGTGGATAATCCTCGCCAGTTGCAGCGAGTTACCCGACAAATTCGCCAAGCGATCGCACAAGCTGTTGTGCCTCCAATTTGGGCATCAGCAATCTTGGAGATAGGGGAGAGCGTGCCAGCACCAGCCATAATTTTACATCCTTCGGTGTCAGTGCAATCAACAATTGAGGAAATGGCTCACTATCCCCTCACTACTCCAAAAGTACCTGAGTTTTTACCCCAAGGAATTTTGGACTCCCACATTTGTCCCCAGCAGCCAGAAGCTTTAGCACAGGCATTGAAGGATGTTTGGGCAGAACTATTTCGTGCCCGTAGTCTATTTTACTGGCAACGTCAAGGGATTGAGCTACAACAACTGAATCTAGCAGTTTTGGTACAACCGGTTTGGCAAGCTATCGCTTCTGGTATAATCCAGGCTGAGCCAACTGGGTGGAATATCCAAGCTACTTGGGGACTAAGTACTGCTCTGACTTATGGGGAAGTATTGCCAGATTACTATCAGTTAACCACTGAAGGTAAAGTGCTGACCTCAAAACTAGGTAGAAAAACCCGTGGCTATCGCCTGGAAATGGAACAAGAGTCATCATCCTCAATAGGAAGCAGCTGTTTGCAGGCATATATTCTTAGCGAGGAGCAACAACAACAATATGCTTTGGAAGAACAATATCTCCAACAGCTGATAGAAATTGCTCAGAAGTTAAGAGCAGAAGTAGCAGCACCCTTTTGTTTAGAATGGACAATTTATCAAATCTCAGAAACGTCTCAACCACAGTTGTATCTCACCCAATTTACCCCTGAACCAATAGGCTTCACCCCTGAGTTAGTTAGGGGACTAGCAGCAGCCGGGGGAAAAGTCACTGCACCGGCTCAAGTAATTGTTAGTGAACAGCAAAATCCAGAAGCAGTAATTCCCGGAAGAATTTTGGTGACTCAGATGATTACTCCTGATTGGATACCTTGGCTTCGACAAGCTGCTGGTATTATTACGGAACAGGGAGGAATAACTAGCCATGGGGCGATTATTGCTAGGGAACTGGGAATTCCTGCGGTTGTTCAGGTTAGCGATATTACCCAACTGATTGATAACGGGGAGTTGATTTTGCTCGATGGCAACCAGGGAGAAGTTCATAAGTTGAGGAAAAAGGAAGAGGAACAACCAAGGAGTCAGCCAAAAATTCCCCATTCCCCATTCCCCATTCCCCATTCCCCATTCCCCATTCCCCATTCCCCATTCCCCATCGCCACCAAACTCTTAGTTAATCTCAGCCAGCTGCAATCGTTAGAAAAAGTAGCGGAGTTACCGGTAGATGGAGTAGGGTTATTGCGTTCAGAACTGATGATGTTGGATGTACTGGAAAACCGACCTCCCAGGGAGTGGGTGCAACAAGGACAAAAGCAGGAATTAGTGGAACGCCTTGCCCAGCAGATTGTTCAGTTTGCTGCCACTTTTGCACCAAGACCGATACTTTATCGTTCATCAGATTGGCGATCGCCGGAATTTCAATTTCTCGCTAGTGAAACCTCTACCACCGAATCGGCAGTTAATCCAATACTCGGTTTGCGAGGCACTCGTCGCTATTTGAAAGACCCTACCAGTTTTGAAGTAGAATTAGCCGCCCTAGCCCAAGTTTACTCCCACGGTTACACCAACATCCAGCTCATGTTACCCTTTGTCCGTGCAGTCGAAGAATTCATCTTTTGCCGCCGCCATGTAGAACAAGCTGGATTAACAGACAATCCTCACTTCCAACTGTGGATTATGGCAGAGGTGCCTTCAGTATTGTTTTTACTACCAGATTACGTCCAAGCCGGAGTTCAAGGTATTTCCATTGGCACCAACGATTTAACTCAAATGTTGCTCGCAGTTGATCGGGAACAGGTACTGTCCAATTCTAATTTAAATGCTCGTCATCCCGCCGTCCTGCGAGCCATCCAGCAACTAATTACAGCAGCCCGAACTGCTGGTATTCCCTGTTCCATTTGCGGCGAGGCTCCAGCTCACTATCCCGAAATAATTGATTTATTAGTAGAATGGGGTATTACATCAATTTCCGTAAATGTCCATAATGTAGAAGTTACTTATCAAGCGATCGCTCGTGCTGAGCAGCGTCTGCTTTTAGAAGTAGCACGGCAGAATAAGTTAGGTATTAGGTATTAGGTATTAGGTATTAGGTGTTAGGTGTTAGGTTTGTCGAAACCCCAGCATTGATATATAGAAAATTGAAAATTGATAATTAACAACAAAAGACCAACAACCAACAACCAACAAAAAACAACAAACAACCAACAACCAACAACCAACAACAAACAACAAACAACCAACAACCAACAACCAACAACAAATGACAAACAACAAACAACAAACAACAAACAACAAACAACAAACAACAAGTGACTGGCGACTCTTTCTGCGACTGTTGCCTTATGCGCGTAGTAGCAAAAATCTGCTGTTGGTTTCCGTCATGCTGTTGCTACCCTTATCCATAACCGGAGCCATTCAACCCTTAATCATCGGACAAGCAGTCTCCCTCATTCGTCAACAGCCAACTTGGTCTATTCTCGAAGATCTTTCCTTATCAGAGGGAGTCAATCTTCTCAGTATGCTCCTACTACTAACTATAGTAGTCCGATTCCTGTTCAGCGTGGTTCAGAAGTTATTAGAAGAGAAGCTAGGACAAAGCATTACTGCTCAAATTCGCGAAGATCTATTTGAGCATGTCACCTCCTTAGCAGTGAGATTTTTTGACAGAACACCAGTAGGCAAGTTAATTACCCGACTGACGAATGATGTTGAGGCTTTGGGACTAGTCTTCTCTAGTGGTGCTATTGGCATTGTCAATGACTTATTCTCAATGGTGGTGATTGCCATTTTCATGTTTGCAGTGCAATGGCAACTGGCGCTAATTTTGGTGCTAATGCTATTTCCAATGACTGGTTTAATCATTTATTTCCAAAAACAGTATCGCAAGGCGAACTACAAAGCCAAGGAAGAACTTTCTGACCTCAACTCGATGCTGCAAGAAAATATCACCGGCATTAATATTGTACAGTTGTTTCGCCGCGAGCGATTCAATAGTGAAATGTTTCGGGCAGTTAACCAGCGCTATGTCCACGAGATTAACAAAACTATCTTTCACGATTCGGCGGTTTCCGCCACCTTGGAGTGGGTTTCTCTAGTTGCGATCGCAGTTATACTGTGGGTAGGTGGTATACTTGTTCTACAAGATGCTCTCAATATAGGAACATTAACTGCCTTTATCTTCTATGGACAGCGTTTATTTAACCCCCTGCGCCAATTTGCTGACAAATTCACAATGTTCCAAGCCGGGTTTACTGCTGTTGAGCGTGTGGGTGAAATTCTGGATGAGCCTATCGAAATCCGGGATTCCGAAAAAGCTAATCTTAGCCTGAAACTAGGCAATCTTCCCCAGACTTCATCGGGAGAAATTCGCTTTGAACATGTTTGGTTTGCCTACAAGCAAGATGAATATGTCCTCCAAGACTTGGACTTTACCATTCATCCTGGAGAAAAAGTTGCCTTAGTCGGACCAACTGGTGCAGGAAAGAGTTCTATTATTCGCCTACTCTGCCGTCTCTATGAACCAACCAAAGGACGAATTTTGCTAGATGGCATCGATATTCGAGATTTACCCCAAGCCCAACTGCGGCGCTACATGGGTGTTATCCTGCAAGATGGGTTTCTCTTTGCCGGTGATGTCAAAAGTAATATTGCTTTAGGAGAAAACTATTCATTGGCACAAATCCAAACTGCAGCAGAGATAACCAATGTCGCTGATTTTATTGAACAATTACCCCAAAGTTATAATACCCAATTACGAGAGCGAGGTACAAATCTCTCTGGTGGTCAAAAGCAATTATTAGCCTTTGCCCGTGCCGCAATTCGCGACCCTAGTATTTTAGTACTAGATGAAGCAACAGCCAGTTTAGATGTAGCTACAGAAGCACTGATTCAACAAGCCCTAGATCGATTATTAGAACATCGCACTGCGATTATTATCGCCCACCGGCTCTCAACTATTCGCAATGTCAACCGAATTTTAGTGCTCAAGCGGGGACAGTTAGTAGAGTCTGGTTCTCATGAGCAACTTTTGCAGGAAAATGGCCTGTATGCCAGTTTATATAAGTTGCAGATGTTGAATTCTTGAAATTACTACAATTTTGAAGTAATAAGTAATAAGTAATAAGTAATAAGTAATAAGATTGTAGGAGGAGATCACAAATTTATGGTTGAAGTCATTCAAGCAAGTAACCTAACTCTACATGAGGTTAAAGAGAAATTCAACTTGCAACAGATTCTTGAACCTCAGTTTTTTCAAGAATGGCAAGGTTTAGATGTTGACTTGACAGGCTATGAACAACATTGGCTCGATCAAGCTAAAGCAGATTTCCTTAGCCTTGCTGAGTATCCGTTACACGAGGAGATTGTTAAAATTTCAGTATTGGCTCCCATTTTGTCTGTAGCAGGTCTTTGCCGTGCTTCGTTTGTACCCGCAGCAGAAAAACAGGTTGAGGTTTCATTTAAGGATGAAGATGAACTAATTCGAGGGCGAATTGATCTGCTGATACTTTATCGTAACCTTTGGGTAACAACAATTGAAACGAAGCCCAAGCAAGCGGACGTACTAACTGCTTTACCGCAAGCATTGTTTTACATGATGGCAAGTCCTGGTAACTCACACCCTCTGTTTGGATTGTTAACTAATGGCAATCATTTTTTATTTGTGAAGCTCATCAAACAGGAGACGCCTCGTTATGGTATCTCCGAGTTATTTACTCTTTGGCGGCAAGAGAATGAGCTGTATCAGGTTGTGCGCATTTTGAAGCATTTCAGGGAGTTGGTTCTGGGTGAAGATTGGCAGGCGCAACAGGCAGGATAGCTTGTAGGTTGGGTGAAGCGGAGCGAAACCCAACACCAATTATCTCAGTATTGGATTCAAGTATAGTTGTAATATCAAGTTCAGATAAACGGGAGCATCCCATTTTGGCGAGTTGTCTCATTTAAGATAGCTGAAACCCTTGCCATGTCGTTCTTTTGGTAATGTTTTTTCCAAAATGGGATGCTCCTAGATAAACTGCTTCATTCCTTCTTACTTTTTACTCATTACTCTTGAGAAAAAAGGCTCCAAGGCTCCAGGGCTCCAGGGCAGAAGGCTCTAAGGGAAGCTGACTTGTTTTTCTTCTTCTTTTTAGGGCGGAAGTCCCTAAAGATGCTCATTACTCATTCCACAGACCCTAGGTATGCCATAGCACTAATAGGGTGGCACAGTAAAACCTTGAAGCGTAACCTTTCTTTCCTTCTCTTTCAACCCCTTACTTTGAACTAGTACACCAAAGCCTCCTAATCCCATCGGATTAATCAACTGATGTAGCACCTCGCGACGCTGCATAATTGTTTTCACATCTTTACCCGTTGCCACTGCTTGTGAGGGAACTTCACCAGGATAAGAAAGTGCAGCAAGGCGTTCCCCTAACCCCAAAGCCATCAAAAACATTCCCTGTTGAGTAAAACCGACTTTTTGCAAATTGCACAACTCTCCTTGTCGTTCCAGAGCTGTAAAATTGACATGGGCAGTAATATCCTGCTGTCCCACCAACCAATAAGGGTCATCATGATGGCGGTGGTGATAATAGCACTGCAAAGTTCCCTGATGACGTGCCGGTAAGTAATAGCGCTCAGCAGAATAACCATAATCAATCGTTAACAAGAAACCCCGTTGTAATCTCTTCGCAACACTATTGAGCCAGTCAAGCGCCGCGAGATTCACTTCGCTGCGATAGCCATCTGGGTAAGCACCGGAGAATAAATCGATACCCACCAAATCGAAATACTCCTTCAGTCTAGGTGTTGAAGGAATGTCCGTAACTTCAACAAATTGATTTGTTGTTGGTTGTTGGTTGTTGGTTGTTGGTTGTTTGTTGTTTGGGAATTGGGAATTGGGAATTGGGAATTGGGAATTGGGAATTGGGAATTGGGAATTGGGAATTGGGAATTGGGAATTGGGAATTGGGAATTGGGAATTGGGAATTGGGAATTGGGAATTGGGAAT
>JAAHGR010000002.1 GCA_010672425.1 Symploca sp. SIO2E6 | reverse complement strand
TGTGAGCATCTTCCTAATGATCGCTATTAGGTCTCGTGATCGCTTGCTTAACATTATATAATACAGGCACCGAAGCCTGTTCCACAGTGAGTTGGTGCTTCAGGTTTGATTCTCAACACGTTTGATTCTAGCTTCTAGTGCTCGTAGCTTTTCCTCTAAATTAAGATGATCCGACTCATTGGTTAAACTATAACCAATCAAGCGGTCAAGAATTTCTCGCTGTCTGATAGAATGTTCCGCTAAATCTCCATACTTGTGAATCAATTCATCTAGGACAAACCTTTGATTTTCTTGGCTTTCCAGTAATTTGAGATATTTTTCCTCAAATTCCAGATGTCTTTTCTTGTGTTGAAGTTGGCTTTCTTGAAGTTCTCGTTGAACAGACAACATTTCTTCAATGATTTTTTGCATCTCTTCAAAAGTCATGTTGTCCTCTCCTTTGTTTTAAGTGATTATCCAACTATAGCAAATTGATGATAATTTAATTCTAAATTATCATCTGTAGGGGCGGGTTTAGGGACAATCTAGCCCATTTGACCCGAATATTGGGCTCAAAACCCGCCCTGGCGCTACCGGTGATGACTAACAACCGCATTTATTGCCAATTGTGCGATCGCTCCTGAAGAATTACGCTAAGAATTAGGATTGTGAACCAAGTTGGAGAATGGGTGAATGGGTGAATGGGTGAATGTGTAGTGTGAGCATCTTGCTCATGATCGCTATTAGGTCTCGCGATCGCTTGCTTAACATTATATAATACAGGCACCGAAGCCTGTTCCACAGTGAGTTGGTGCTTCAGGTTTGATTCTCAACACGTTTGATTCTAGCTTCTAGTGCTCGTAGCTTTTCCTCTAAATTCAGATGATCCGACTCATTGGTTAAACTATAACCAATCAAGCGATCCAGGATTTCTCGCTGTCTTATGGAATTTTCAGCTAAATCTCCATACTTGTGAATTAGTTCATCTAGGACAAACCTTTGGTTTTCTTGTCTTTCCAGTAATTTTAGATGTCTTTCTTCAAATTCCAGATGTCTTTCCTCAAATTCCAGATGTCTTTCCTCTAATTTGGCTTGTCTTTCCTCAAATTCCAGATGTCTTTCCTTATGTTGAAGTTGGCTTTCTTGAAGTTCTCGTTGAACAGACAACATTTCTTCAATTATTTTTTGCATTTCTTCAAATGTCATGCTGTCCTCCCATTAATTTTAGTTATCTTATTATAGCAAATAGTTGGTCATGTATAACGTCCGCGATCGCAACTGTAACAGATCCCCAACTTCTCTGTTGAATAAGGTAGATTACACTCGACAAACCTGAAGAAGAAGTCGGGGATCTTGTCGGCGACTTTGGTTCTGTGCCAGAGGAATTAGCTGCATCTCTTAATCAAATTCAAGAAGATTCAGTTCTTACCCCTTTACTTCGACAGGCAATTACTGTAGATTCATTGGAGACATTCCAAGGGCTAGTTTGAGAATCAAGAATGTAGAATTTTTGGCCTAATCGAGCAGTTCCCTTTGAACCACAAAGGCACAAAGGACACAAAGGAAGAAGAGAAGTCGGGGATCTTGTTTGCGAGAGCGGTTGCTTTCACTGTAATAGATACCCAACTTCTTGATTGAAGAAGGTGATTATACTCGGCAAACCAGAAAAAGAAGCCGGGGATCTTGTCGGCGATTCCCTATCCCTCTACCTAACCTGCATTTTTAGGCGAGATCGCTTACCACTGATACACAGGCTAGAAGCCTGTTCCACAATCAATCTGATACAGGCTAGAAGCCTGTTCCACAATCAATCTGATACAGGCTAGAAGCTTGTTCCACATTTGTGAATTAATTTAAGGAACTTGGAGCAATCGCAGTTTGGATCTTAGCCATGATGCTAATGCTCGTGTGATCAATACAGCTCAGTTGGCAGCGATGTCGATTAAGTTTAGAGCAGTTGAGAGGTAAAGGAACTCCAAGAAATAAATCATCCCAATTTCTGGGCTTGTCTTACTCCCCCAGCTCCTGAGCTCCTCAGCTCCTGAAGGTTATCTTCAACGGAGAGGGAGGGATTCGAACCCTCGTTAAAGTTACCCCTAAACAGCATTTCCAGTGCTGCGCCTTCAACCACTCGGCCACCTCTCCAGGTGAATTACAAATTGTAATTTTTGTGTGGGAAACAATTTATGTGTCCCGATTTTTCATTATACACTGAAAGGATGACACAATCACACACAATTAAAATTCACGATCGCCAAACTGGTACTAAGCATACCGCAAAAGTGCCAGCTGACCGCTATATCCTGCATACAGTGGAGAATCAGGGAGTCGATCTTCCTTTTGCTTGCCGCAATGGCGCTTGCACTACCTGTGCTGTGCGGGTACTTGCCGGTAAAATTTACCAGCCAGAAGCCATGGGTCTTTCTCCTAAATTGCGCGAACAGGGCTATGCTCTGTTATGTGTAGGTTACCCCCGCTCAGATTTAGAAGTGGAGACCCAGGATGAAGATGAAGTCTATGAACTTCAGTTCGGTCGTTATTTCGGTAAAGGTAAGGTTCGGTTCGGCTTACCATTGGATGAGGATTAGAGTTCGTTGCTCCTTCCCAATTCCCAATTCCCAATTCCCTACTTAGCAAATTCCTTCAATGCCATCTGAATCCCTGAGGTAAAATTATGAATCTTAGCAAACTCAACTACTGATTCCCCACCAATATAAGTACTAGGATACTCTTGAGTACATTTACCTACATTGAGCATAACTCGAATATTACAATTACCTTCAGCTTCTGAATAAAATTCTCCTGCCAAGGCTTGCATCTGAAAACCCAAACTCTTGGTTAGGAAAACCGGGGATTCATGATTGGAGTCTGTTTGTAAAGCAAAAACATGTTTCTCAAAGTAACTGACCAATTCTTGTAAATTTTGGAGTGCGATCGTTGAAGGAATAGACTGCACTAACATTGCTCCTAGCTCAGAGTCCAGCCTCAACTCAATGATTAAATTCACCAGTTCTTGACTATTCTCCATACTGGTGAGTTCAAAGATAACTTGATATCCATCAGTCTCCAGGAAACATTTACTGAGCATAAAATTTCTATATCAAGAGGAGGTACGAAGTAATGAGTAATGAGTAATGAGTAATGAGTAATGAGTAATGAGTAATGAGTAATGAGTAATGAGTAATGAGTAATGAGTGTTGCTAGTTACTAGCTTAATCTTGTTAGTCCCCCTTCCGTCTCCCTTAATAAGGGGGAAGCCAGGGGACGCTACGCTAATACAGCTCAAACCCTTACAAATGACCAATGACGACCTTCACCAGTTAACTTTAATATTGCCGATCTACTTAGCAATCTCTAATTGCTCGATGCGTAACCAAATATTCGGGGTAGGTACTTGACCAAATTTGACTAGTGCGTAGTCCCCTTTGGTATCCATAACTTCCCCCTTCGTTTCAAAGATATAGGGGGGAAACCGTGGATCACTAGCTTTAGCCTCTAGACTATTTTCCAGCTTGTCCCGGTTAGCATGAACCATAGAACCTTTTTTGATTGTACCTGCCATAATTACTGTTTATTCTAGAGCTTCCAAATACTCACTATAGCAAAATTATTCGCCAAAAAATCAATTATTACCTCAAATAAGACTGATAACCTGTTAAGGTAGTTGATACCCTGGATAATTAAGAGATATAGAGGATAAGATGGTTACTCAATATCTTGTTCGGGAGCTGATGGTTGATTGTACCCTAATATACTGACATTATTCTACTACTCTGATAAATCCACTGCTCAAGCCCTGATACACTTGTTCTACCAAGTTTTGTTCCTCTGGGGAAAGGGATTTTTTCGATAGTACAGATGACATAAAGAGCTGCTGATCAATGCGAGTTATTTTCCTAAGACTCAGAATACGGTTTGCAATATGCTCAACTGGAAATTTAGGTAAGCAAATTTGATTAATTCTCATCAGTCATCAACCCAATCTTTACTTTTAGTATTAATAATATTAGGGGAATCTGCCGTGATCAAAGAATGACAATTATAGTGATAATAGGGTAAAAAATAATGTGATAAACATATTGTCATTCAGTGATCTAAGTCACTACTATAGCATAGCAAGAATGTTAAGTTCTATTATGGTCGGTGATTCATTTTAATTACTTTGTAGATAGAATAAAAAAACTGGCATTTTTACTACAATTTTAGTATCTCAACTCAAGGTTTTTTGCGAATCTCCCTTAGGAGATAAGTAGCTAGGCGGAATCAACTGTATAGGGAGCCGGGGGAGCTGAGGAAGAGGAATACAATCCACCTACAACCTAACACCTAACACCTAACACCTAATACCAATTCCCTGCCAATATTGCGATGCTTCTGAGGGATTCAACTTGAGCAGTTCAGTTTTTCCAAGAGCTACCTTAGCCCTTGGCATCAATGGTTCAATTTGCAGCGCCGCCATAATTTGCTTACCTAATACTCGTCCGAAGAGGGGTGGTACGGCATTGCCTACCTGACGAAATCCATGCCACTTGGTTATGTGAAAGCGGAACCAATCAGGAAATGAGTGTAGCCTTGCCGCTTCCCGTACAGAGATGACCCTTGGGTACTGGGGGTGAATGGGACGGGGAGAAGTATAACTACCATGGTTGTAACCAGTACCGGCTCTGAGGGTATGGCAAGGTTGATCCCAATTTAGGCGTTGTAAGCGACTGATTGGTTCTAAGGTTCCTGGTGAGGTTTTCTCAAAGCGCTCAATAGAAGTCTGATTGTGTTGGGTTTGTAGTGAGCTAGTTAATAGTTGGGGATTCCAGTGACGGGGATAGGCAAAGTTGTCTGGCTCAGTAATTATATCCCGTAGCTTTTCTGCATAGGGCATGGCTCGAGCTTTGAGCAAGCGCCTCTGTTTTGGGGTTAGTTGCACAGAATCGCTGTTCTGAAGTTCGGTAAAATCATCTAGATTGGGTAAATCCGCGATCGCATCTCTGACGGTTAGGTATTGAGACTCTTGGGTAAGTTCTGGTTCAGGATAAGCTAGCTTATGTACCCCAACCTGAGTTCCGAGGATAAATAATCGCTGCCGCTTTTGGGGTACGCCAAAACTGGCAGCATTTAATAGTTGAATTGGTTCAGTTATGGCATAGCCTGCGGCTTGAAATTGCTCGAGCAATTCCTGGAAGAGGGTCTGGTATTTTTTCTGACCTAGACCAGATACATTTTCCATAATAAAATAACGAGGTTGGAGTTCCTTCACCAAGCGGCAAAACTCGAACACCAACTGATTGCGGACATCATCAATCTGGCCCTTGCCGATCACAGAGAATCCCTGACAAGGAGGCCCACCAATTACTAAATCAATCTGGTTGTGGCTGTTACTTGGTAGTTTGTTGTCCGTTGCCCATTTTCCCAAGGCTTCCTGAAGGTCTTGAGTAGACAGCTGAACTATGTCTTGACATAGGACTTTGGTGTGGGGGAAATTGAAACTGTACACTGCTGCATGAATTGGGTCTTGTTCAACAGCAACTGCGACATCAAACCCAGCCTGCTCAATCCCTAGGGAAAATCCACCAGCTCCGGCAAATAAATCAATTGCTACAGGTCTGCGAGGTTGGTTGGGGGTTAGGTTAGGATGGATGATTGAAGGAACCACAAAGGCACAAAGGACACAAAGGAAGAGAAGAAGAAGATAACATATATACCTATTTTTCTTAAATGTAAAGTTTTGTATATTTTATTTAAAGCTTAACACGACTGAGAAGAATATTATAAAGATTTATTTAATCTTCATATTAAAATTGGTCAAAATACCTACAAAATAAGGGTTGTAGTAGTATAATCTTGGCTAGACAGTCCAACTAACAAGTAAATTTTTAACAAAAACACTTTACTTTTCAAGTATAAATACTGAAGTTGAACTATGAAAAAAGACAAATATTAAGTAAAGTTTTGTAAAAAAATAAGCGCAAAAATATTCATGGAGCACCAGTGTGATGAAAATTTGGCCTTTTCTCAATCGGAGTACCTATACTATGGAAGTTAGGCATCTTCTCAAACTTTACGAGCAGGGAAATAGAAATTTTGCTGGAGCAGATCTCTGCGGAGCAGATTTGAGAGGAGCAATTTTGATAGGAGTCAACCTCAAAGGAGCGGACCTCAGAGGAGCAGATCTTACCAGAGCATTTTTAATCAAATCTGACTTGAGTGGAGCTCAGATGAACTGGGCTAATCTAAATTTTACCAAAATGAGTGAAGCGACACTGGTAGAAACTGAGTTAACTAAAGCCAAACTCAGCGGTACTTTTTTGGTGAAGTCAAAACTAACAGGGGCCAAACTCAGCGGTGCTGATTTGAGCGGTGCTAACCTCAGACGTGCTAACTTGCAGGGGGTCAACCTCTGCGGAGCACATTTAGAAAGGAGCAATCTGCGAGATGCCAATCTTAGTAGTGCTAATTTGAAATGGGCTAATTTATCTGAAGCGAGACTAATCGGTGCTCAGCTTGATGGCTGCTCTTTAAATTTTGTCAACTTGAGTAGGGCTTGGTTAAAGGGATTGGATCTTACTGGCTTTGATTTAGAAGCAGTTAACTTCCACAAAGCGAGATTGAGTGGCGCTAACTTGGAAGGGGCTAATTTGAGCTGTGCTAATTTATCGGAAGCGCAATTAGAGCGGGTGAATCTGAAAAAGGCCAACTTAAGTATCGCTACTTACTAGTTGGCCATTTTCTAGTCGCACTTCACCTCGCAACATGGCTAATTGAGTTTGGCGCAAGGCTTCGGCTTTGAAGGGGGATTCCTGCAATTGTTGGTATAAATTACTCATAAAGCCTAAGGTTCCTTCATCACTAACATACCACAAACTACCGATCGCTGATTTGACTCCTGCTAGTACCGCTAATCCCGCAAATCCTAACTCCGCTTCGGTATCTCCTAAGGCGGTGCGACAGGCACTTAATACTAATAGTTCTACTGGAGGATTATGAAATCCTAACTCCCGTACTTGATCCAGTTGTAGTTTCTTATCCCATAGTTGGATATAGGAATTACTCAGCTTACCTGGAAGAAATTCCCCGTGGGTGGCTAGGTGTACAATACCAAAAGGTTGGGTATCACGAGCGGATTGGAGTTTGTTGAAGGTAAATTCTTCGTTGAGGAAGGATGTACCTTGCCATATTTGACCGGTTAGAGTAGATAATTCTGTTGGTACTGCGGGTAAGGGATTTTGGTCTTCTGCTGTAAATTCTGCTGCTCCCATGGCTAGCATTTGGGTATTCCTGACATCTACGTAACGAGTATCAGTTAGGTATAAGCTAGGCATTAAACCAATGCTGTATTTTTCGACAATAAAGCCATTACCATCATGGAGAGCCGAAATTGGTAAGGAACGCAAACCAGTATCGAGGATGAAGACAAGACTATTAATCTCTTGAGCTTTTAAGTCGGCTTCTAAGGGTGCAATTAGCCACTGATAGAGTTGTTGTGCTTTTTCTTTATAGGGACGAGAGACACGGATATCGGTGACAGCACGGCGGAAGGATTTGACGGTTTTGAAGACTTGTTCCCGGTTGGCTCCTCGTACTCGGTGTCGAATGGGTTTACCTTTGGCAGTAACTAGTATTAGTTCTAACTCATCAGTAGGTTGGGGTTGTAGTCTGAGGGAAGATGGTGATTCTTCGCTGGAGGATAAGCCTTGGGAACCGAAGTGCCAAATAGTTTCCGGTTGTTGGGGTTTGTCTGTTGGCAGAGATTTGTTGCCAGAGGGGGGTTGAACGAAATATGAAGTGGGATTTTCATTCCCCGCGTCCGGTGCGTCCCGTGTCTCCGTGTCTGCTGACTCCTTTTTTCCCTCATCCCCTGAGGGGGAAGTTTGTAAGGAAGTAGTGGTGGGGACAAAGAAGACATAAATGACAGCTGGTTTAGAACCAGTGGCTTCTTCTATTTCTTGCAGTCTTTTGCGGACTTCTTCTAGTTCTTCTAGTCTATCACGGGCTTCTTCTAGAGTAGCAGTGGAAGAGTTATCATTGCTGCTGATGCCTAGATGGTTTTCAAATTGAGTGGTGAAGCTGCTTTCGAGTGCTGCTATAGTAGTCTCCACTCCTTCGTCTGTCGCAATAGAGAGTGCTACCGGAAATATTTTTTCAGAAACTGGAGGTAGAGAGAGTTGGTATGGCTTGATCAGATCAAGAGGATTGATGGGGGGAATAGTGGGATTGGTAGGAGGAATAGTGGGATTGGTAGGAGGAATAATGGGATTGGTAGGATTGGTAGGTGCATCAATACTAATAATATGTATGTTACCCTCTGTATGAGTGAAGGGGAAAGACTGTTGGGAAGCAATAGTAAAATCCCCACTGCTGATGGCTGCTGCTGTACCGTTGGTGGTAGCATCTCCTACATCAAAGGGAGTTACTCCGTTTCCACCATGTCGGATAGTAATATCTCCACCACCTAATCCTCCGGCAGTGGAGATACTGGTAAGAAGTCCGTTGCGATTGCTAAAACTGTCTGTGGCTCGGAAAAATTGACCAGCGGTAATATCTACTGTACCACCGATACCATTATTACCACCTTGAGCGTTAATTAAGCTCACTTGAATATCACCGATGGGGTCAAGAGTAACATTACCACCATTATTAATCGTACCACTGGAGTTGATTTCCTGACTAGTAATACTCAAGAGAGCATTGAGGAAGATATCACCTCCAGTTGCTGCTGAGGAGTTGAGGTTGCCAGTAGTAATGGTTCCAATTTGGCTTTCCAGGGTAATATCGCCTCCACCAGTAGTGATATCCCCAGTGGTGAGGTTATCGTTGGTGATAATAGTGACATCACCAGCAGTAGTCACAGAAGCGTTTAAAGTGATACCGCCTCCTGTTAAGCTAAGACCAGTTAGAGGAGTGATTGCCCCAATGTTGTCATTAAACTGAATTAAACCACTGCCAGCGTTGAGGTTGAGTAGTTGGTTACCATCAACGGTGCTATTAAAGGTGATGTTACCGCCGCTAGTCGTCAATGAGCCAATACCTGCACCCAGAACGACTGGATTCTCAAAAGTCAGATTACCAGTTTCTGTAGTTAACGTACTATTGAGATTGATAACATTTGTCTGTGTTCCACCGATGAGAATTTCTCCTGAACCAGCCGCTACCACAGGTTGATTCAGCGTTAAGCTACTATTACCTCTCAGGGAAATACTGCCATTATTGGCAGTGCTAACTCCATCAACTCCACCGACAGAAGTAATCACAGCATCATTAGACAAGTCCAGTATGAGCCCATCAGAATTCCGAGTGCGAGCAGCTATATTCCTTACCCTAACATCTAAACCACCAAAGGTTGGATCTACTGGAACACCGATATTATTAGCAGCATCGAACAAAACTGCTCCATTTAAACCACCAATTTCTATGTCAATATTAGCACCTTCAATAATACTGTCCGTAGAAATGAATTGAGCGGTTTTATTATCGGCAAGTTTGACAATGGGATTACTACTGCTTACGAATAAAATTCTGCCACCTCTAACTGTAAAATTGTAGTCCTCTCCACTCAGATCTAAGTTTCTTAGTTGTACCTCTCCAGTACCAGTAAATCCAGGACTGCCAATCGTTACAGTGCCAGCGGAGTTGAGATTAGTTGTCAATTCAGTGGTATCCAAGTTGAAATTACTGTTACTACCATCTCCGATACCGATAGTAAAGGTAGGATCTGAAGGTTGGAAGGTGACATTACTATTACCTGCATCCAGCAAGGCATTGAGTTGCACATCAGCAGCGGTGATGGTAACTCCACCGTTGGCAGTTACCGGATTATCTAGGGTGTAGATGCTATCGGTATTAACGATTAACTCCCCTTGGGTAGTAATATTGCCCGCAGTAATGTCTTGCATCGAGGTGAGAGTGACTGTACCACTACCAATTCCTGTCGGGTTAATTGCAGTATTCTGCACGCGAATACCGTCTGTACTTGCAGATGAACCTTCCAAGGTAATGGTTCCACTCCCCGTTGATTCCACCACACCATTATCGATCAATACAATGCCGTATTCAGTATCTTGAGTACCGTTACTAGTTCCCTTCAGGCTAATATTGCCATCTACTGAAGAAACACGAGTGTCTTGGTTGCCAATAAATATGCCAACGTTGAATGCACCACTAGCATTAATACTACCTTCTATAGTAATATTCCCGCTTCCCGTAGTTTCCACCACTCCTCCACGATTGATTTCAATCCCTTGGCTGAAGCCACTGCTTCCAGTTCCTCCAGTGCCATTCAGGTTAATATCGCCATTCACTGAGGAGATAGAACCTTGGTTAATAACCGTGATTCCTTCACTATTTCTGCCATTTCCATCACCACCGATACCCGTGAGATTAATATTTCCATCCACTGAGAAGATAGAACTCGTATTTGTAATAAGTATCCCTTTATTGACATTACCATTCCCATCACTGGCAATGCCTATTAAGTCAATCGCACCTATTCCAGTTGTTTCTACAGCACCACCTTGATTCAAAAAGATACCATGATTACCCTCTCCCGTTCCATTACTTGTACCAGTTAAGCTGATATTGCCATCATTGGCACTAATACTGCCAGTGGCACTCATAAATATTCCTATATTGCTATTATTTCCAGCACCGCCTGTACCATTGAGGTTGATCGTCCCTGTCCCTGTTGTCTCTATACTGCCACCAACCTCAATACCATAACCCTCATTACCACCTGCGACACCAGTACCAGTAAGGTTAATATTGCCACCAGCAGCATTAATGGTGCTGTTATTATTGAGAGTAATGCCGCTGATGAATGGGTCATTTCCTGTGCCAGTGCCAGTGAAATTACCACCATTGGTATTAATAGTTATGTTCTCATTAAGGTTGATAGCACCACCATTCATACCGTCAGAGTTAGCATTGAGGAAGACGTTACCCTCAAGAGTGGTAATATCAGCATTAACAATAATGTCGTTATTGGCTTCGGCAGTCAATCCCACTCCCAAAGCCGCAATGTTAATCGGAGCCTCAAAAGTAATATCATTGTTAGCTTGCAGGATTACATTGGCTGTTGCAGCGTTAATCGTGCCATTGTTAATCGTATTATTGACACCTGGATCAGCAAATGCATCATTCTCTCCTAACTCAGCTGGAACATTAGCACCGTCAATAATCGTGATATTTTCCGGATCTAAGAGTAAAGTACCAACCTGACCTTGAGTAGCTCCTAAGTTAGCTGTACCAGCAAAATCCAGGAACTCCTTACCTGAAACTTCAGCAAAGCCACCATTACCACTAACCAATCCACCTTGTGCTGTAATCTTACCATAGAAGCGGTTGGTCTCATCCGCCCAAACAATCGCACGACCCCCATTACCATTGAGCAGCGCATCCGCATTAATCACCGAGTCACTACTAACAAAAGTGCGCTGAGCATTCGGTACAGTACCCTCACCTCGGTAATCCCCACCAATGAGCACATTACCGCCGCCATTGATACCAGAAGCATCGATATTGCCACCAATCAAACCAACTTTATTGCCGAAAACATTAACACTGCCACCAGTATCACCAGAAGCCTCCAGATTACCAGAAGCAATCGCCATTCCCCCTTCTGCTGGCAAACTAATCCCTGAACCAGTCAAACTCACCGTACCATCTGGGTTAACTCTTACCCCTGTAGCATCCTCCAAATTACCCCCACTCAGCAATGCCGGTAAACTGACAGGAGCAATCCCCCCAGCTATGGGTGAAGCCTGCTCAACTTCTAAACTCAGCACCATTCCTTCCCGGCTGATACGTACCACCTTCTCCCCTGGTACTGCGGTAATCGTAATCTCTCCTTCTGGAGCCAAGATAGTACCAGTATTGATAACTGTACCACCCAATAGAGTTAACTGCTGTCCTACTCCTACCGCCAACTCACCAGCATTGACAATACTCCCCGGCTGACTCATTGTGAAAGCAAAACTACCAGGATTACCCAGCAAATCCTGATAATTATTATCTCCAACAGCATTGAACCATTGAGCATTACTAAAGCCAATACCATTAGCAGTAGTTGCCGTAAAACTAGCTGGCACATTTAAACTAGCACCCTCACTAAAAACTATCCCTGCCGGATTCATCAAGTAGAGGTTAGAGTTACCACCAGTAACCTGAATCAAGCCATGAATTATCGAAGGATCACCCCCAACCACCCGTCCCAGGATATTCTGAATTTGGGGATTGGACAGAAAATTGGCTATTTGTCCTGAATTTAAGCCAAATTGCTGCAAACTATGAAACAGATTTGCCCCATCTCCGGATAAACTACCCCCATGAATATCGTAGCGATCGCCATTAGGAGTAACAATTGTACCAGTACCATCTGCTGCTGGAGTAATCGGTTGAGCTTGGGCTAGTGAAGCGATTCCCAAAGGAATTGCTGCTACCAAAGACATCAAGAAAGATAACCAGTTAGAAGCCAGCAGAACAGATTTCATAGTTAAATCCTTTCAAGAAACAAGGGAATGTGGAACTAGCATCTTGCCAGTAAAAGTGGAACTAGCATCTTGCCAGTAAAAGTGGAACTAGCATCTTGCCAGTAAAAGTGGAACTAGCATCTTGCCAGTAAAAGTGGAACTGGCATCTTGCCAGTCACCAAGATTATGATGTGATTCAGATTGAGACAGGAAAAGAAGCGATCGCAAGCTGTAGGGTGGGCATTGTCAAAAATCTCCAATAGCTGCGACATGATTGCTTCGCAATGCCCACCTGATAATTGTCCCCCAAAGAGTATTCTTGCGCAATTGGGATTAGTGGGCACTCAAGCAGCTTTTCATAATAGTATTGTCTTTTTATGCCAAATAAGGTATATTCTCTAGTAAGGTAAGCTCATGACAGACAAGCTGATTTACTGGGTTGGTTCTTCTAGAGAAGAATTATCGAAATTTCCCCAGGAGGCACGGCGCAAGGCTGGTTTCCAATTGAGGGCGATCCAAAGGGGTGAAAAACCTACGGATTTTAAGCCTATGACAATCATTGGCAAGGGAGTTGAAGAGATTCGTATTGAGATAGGGGAAGCCTATAGGGTTTTCTATGTGGCTAGATTTGAAGAGGCAGTCTATGTGCTCCATGCTTTCCAGAAAAAAACACAGAAGACT
Organism: Symploca sp. SIO2E6; assembly: GCA_010672425.1. Lineage (GTDB taxonomy): Bacteria > Cyanobacteriota > Cyanobacteriia > Cyanobacteriales > Coleofasciculaceae > Caldora. The sequence goes on along the minus strand of JAAHGR010000002.1, from coordinate 22,399 downwards.
TCAACGCAGAACATCGAACTAGGAAAGAAGCGCTATCAAAATATGGTTCAGTTTAGGTACCGACAAAGGGAGAAACAGGAAAATGACTGAGGAAAAAATGTTCAAAGTCGTGTTAGGAGAGGAGAATGTATTTAAAGATTTGGGATTCGAGGTAGAAGAAGCAATAAATCTTAAGGTAAGAGCTGATCTGATGTTAGATTTGCGTTCCCATATCCAGGAACGAGGGTGGACTCAAAAAGAGGCGGCAGATTTTTTGGGAGAAACACAACCGAGAATTAGTAATTTAATGAACGGTGAAATTAGTCGATTTAGTGTAGATAAGTTAATTAATCTGCTAGGGAAAGTAGGGATGGATGTCAAGGTAGAAGTTGTTTCAAGGTGACATAAATGTACTACGATGCGATTGCAAGCTGTAGGGTGGGCATTGTCAAAAATCTCCAATAGCTGCGACATGATTGCTTCGCAATGCCCACCTGATAATTCTCCCCCAAAGAGTATTCTTGCGCAATCAGAATTTTTGGGCACTCAAGCAGCTTTTCATAATAACCCAAGTTACTAGTTATAATCGCTTAATCTTGTTAGATCCCCCTCGCATCCACGTATCAGGGAATTATAAGTAATTATCCGGACTTGATATTAGCCGCGATCGCAGATGATACAGAAAGTCTGCAAGAATGGATACAACAGCGAGTGCGTTACCATCCTGCTACCAATCAGAGAATTTAGAATGTAGAATTTAGAATGTAGAATTGGCCTAAAATTCCGCATATTTGTAGGGGCGGGTTTAGAGTTATTTTAACCCATTCGACGATAACTGTTGTGCAAAACCCGCCCTGTCGATAACTTCACGGTTACCAAAATTATCCCTCAAACCGTAATTACGAATTAGTAGGGGTAGGTTGAGGCAACGGGCAACATCCCAGATCCCCGACTTCTTCTATCGGTTGTTTGAGCTGGCGGGCGCAAGCATTGCGCCCCTACGTCATGAATATTATACCAATATAGCCGGAATTGATATAACAATCGTACCAGTACCATCTGCTGCCGGAGTAATCGGTTGAGCCTGTGCTAGTGAAGCGATGCCCACAGGAATTGCTCCTACCAAAGACATCAGGAAAGATAACCAGTTAGAAGTCAGCAGAACATATTTCATGGTTAAATCCTTTCAAGAAATAAGGGAATGTGGAACTGGCATCTTGCCAGTCACCCAACAACAAACAACAAACAACAAACAACCAACACCTACTTCGCTTCCATCCAATTCAACCCTGCATGAACATCAACTACCAACGGTACAGTTAACTCCACTGCTGACTCCATCGCTTCCCGAATTTGTGGCTGCAATTCCTCCCACTCTTCTGGAGGAACTTCAAAAACTAATTCATCATGTACTTGCAACAGCAACCGCGCTTGGTAATTCCGTAATATTTGATGCAGTTTCACCATCGCCACTTTGATAATATCTGCACTAGAGCCCTGAATCGGAGAATTAGCAGCGGCTCTGAGTAAACCGGCATCGTAGGCTCCTATTCCTTTGAATTTCCCTAGATCAATCTCTGCTAAATCTTTCCCTTGCTCTCTTCGCAGTTTCTCACTAGTGAAGTTAAAATAGCGGCGGCGTCCTAAAATAGTTTCTACATAACCTTGGGCGATCGCTTGTTGCTTCATCTGCTCTAAATAGGCAAAAATCTGGGGATAGCGCTCATTAAAGCGATCGATAAATATTTTCCCTTGGGAGGCTGGCATCTTGGCTTCCCGGGCAAATCTTTGGGCTCCCATGCCGTAAATCACACCAAAATTAATCACCTTACCCAAACGTCGTTCTTCTGGGGTGATTTCCTCCTTCTCAAACAACATTTGAGCTGTGAGGGTATGAACATCTCCCTGAGTCTGATAAGCTTCTACCAAAACTGGTTCCTTACTCAAGTGGGCTAGGATGCGTAATTCAATTTGGGAGTAGTCTGCCGCTACTAATAACCAACCAGGTTCTGGGATAAAAGCCTTGCGAATTTGCCGGGAAAAGGCAGTGCGGATCGGAATATTCTGTAAATTGGGGTGAGAAGAAGAGAGACGTCCTGTGGTAGTCACCGCTTGGTTAAAATCTGTATGTACCCGTTGGCTATCGGCACGCAGTAGTGCAGGTAAAGCATCGACATAGGTAGATTTCAATTTAGCCAGAGACCGGTATTCCAGAATCCGATCCACTACCGGATGATCCCCTCGCAGCTTTTCCAGGGTGGCGGCATCGGTGGAGTAACCGGTTTTGATTTTGCGAGATTTCTTACGGTCTAACTCTAATTTAACAAAGAGCAACTCACTCAGCTGTTTGGGAGACCCCAGGTTAAACTCTTCCTCGGCATCTTGGTAAGCTTGCTGCTCAAGGTTGAGTAAATCTGTTTCTAGTTGTTGGGAAAAGTCCTTGAGGTATGCTTGATCAATACGAATACCTTGGTATTCCATCTCAGCTAACACCGCTTCGAGGCATAGTTCCACCTCCAGCAACAGCTGCTGCAATTGAGGAGTGTTTTGGAGTTCTGCTCCCAATTTAGCTACCAGCATGAATGTCGTGTAAACATCCATACCGCAGTAATCTGCTACAGCGGGAATATCTACCTCACCAATAGTTTTACCCTTAGGGACTAAATCCGTATAACTTTGCGCCGTCAGTCCCAAATATTTCAGGGATAAATCACTGAGTTTATGGCTCTCATCAGGATTGAGCACATAACTGGCTAGCATGGTATCAAAGACCACTCCCGCTAACTCAATTCCTTGACAACGGAATACCAAGCGGTCAAACTTAGTATTTTGCAAGGCTTTGGGATAATTACTACTCTCCAAAATTGGCCGCAAGGCTTCTAGTACGATATCTCGGTCTAAATTAACACCTCGCCGATGAGCGATGGGAAAATAAGCAACTGTAACATCTGAAGAGTTCCTAAGAAGCACCTCTGTTCCCTGTTCCCCATTCCCCATTCCCCATTCCCCATTCCCCATTCCCTGCTCAAGAAAACAACAACCAATCCCAACTAACTGAGCATCCCTGGGTTCCAAAGCACTAGTTTCCGTATCCCAGGCTACAGGAAATTTTGGGTCAGTACAGTTTTGCAGCTGCTGCACCAACTCAATTAACTTAGCTTCTGTATCAATAATCCTGACATGGAAAGGTTTATTGGCTAGTTGTTGCTGTTGATAGGCTGTGGTATCCTCGGCACTGAAGAACCACAAATCCTCAGTTTCGGCATCTGGTAAAACTACCTCTGCTGATTCAGGAGCAACTTCCTCGACAACGATACCACCAAACTGCTCCTGGAATTGGTCAATTTTAACCAAAAATGACTTAAGCTCTAACTTTTCTAACAGGGGTTGAATCACTCCCAGCTCAAACCCTTGTAGTTTCGTGTCTTCTAACTCCATCTCCACAGGAGTATCAAATCTGAGTTGAGCCAGGTACTGAGAATGTTTAGCTGCCGCTGCACCAGTTTCTAACTTCTTCCTAACGGAATCCCTCATCTGATCCAGGGAAGCATAAATTGCCTCAAGAGTACTATATTCCTTGAGCAATTTAACTGCCGTCTTCTCCCCAATGCCCTTAACCCCAGGAATATTATCCGATTTATCCCCACAAAGGGCCTTATAATCTACCACCTGTGCTGGGGTAATGCCGAGTTTTGCTACCACATCCTCGGAGTGAAATTCGATTGGTCCAGTAGTACTACTACGTCCCCAAAAAGCACCACTCAGATACAAAACTGTAATCCCTTTTTCGGGGTTAACCAGCTGAAATAAATCGCGATCGCCTGTTAAAATTTTGACTTGATAACCCCTATCACTAGCACGATAAGCTAGGGTTGCCAACAGATCATCCGCCTCATAGCCAGGAGCCGTGACTACAGGTACTCTTAAAGCAGCCAGCAATTCCTGGAGATTTTGTAAATCCGGGATAAATTCTTCCGGGGTTTCATCCCTTCCTGCCTTGTAATTTTCGTCCACCTCATGGCGAAATGTCGGTTCTTGGGTATCAAAAGCCACCGCCATCGACTGGGGTTGCTCGGAACTCATCACCTCTAGCAGGGATTTGAGAAAGCCAAAACAGACACTAGTGGGAATCCCCGTAGTTGTGCGCAGTCCCCCATCCCTGCCTTTAGCAAAGGCAAAGTAAGAGCGAAATGCTAGGGAATGACCGTCAACGAGGAGAAGATAGTCATTGGTCATTTGTTGTTTGTCATTTGTTGTTTGTCATTGGTCATTTGTTGTTTGTCATTTGTTGTTTGTCATTGGTCATTGGTCATTTGTGCTTTGTAAGGGTTTGAGCCATATTTATAGCGCTGAGCGCTGGTGTATTTACACATTTATAAATGAAAGCCTGATTAGGACACCTTAGAGCATTTGTACTGTAAATACACGAGAGCGCACTGCTATACGTCTTGTAACATAGTTGCTGTTTATTTTCACCTACCTACTGAGCACTTCGGCTATCAGCTTTTTGGTTGATAGCTGAAGTGCTAATTTAAGGTGAAGAATCAACGTAGAAAGCTACTAATCAACCAGAAAACAACAAATGCCGTAACTGTAGCAAACGTCAAGGGCTCACTTCCAGCAACATACGTCCCCAGTAAACTGCCTAGTCCCACCCCCACGAGTAAACCGGCTAAGGTCAGTAGTATAGAGCGACCAAATTTTTGTTCTTTACGATTGAGAAAGTAAATATTGCAGCCAAAACCCAACGCCAAAGCCAATGGCCCAGTTGAATCTTGATTGTTAGAAATACTCAGCAGGCTCAAGAGCAAAAAGGTCACAGCAGGCCAAAGAATGTCCCCAGTTGAGGGGGTATCTAAAAATCCCTCTAGCCAAGCAGGAGACCGAGAGATTTGAGATTGAGGAAAACTTGGTGGTGCTTGAGACAATCTCTCTGGAAAACGAATACGCTCCGGAACCTTGATTTTTCCTTCCTGGCGCATTCTGAGACGATCCATAATAATCGCATCATAGGCAGCCTCCACAGTCTCCACAAGCTTCTGGTTGCCTTGATGCTGCTGCATTAGGCGTCCTTTCGCATCCTGGATTTCTTCAAAAGAAGCATCTTCAGTAACCCCAAGTTTTTCGTAGGGATTTTGATCACTCATTCAAAACCTCCGAGACCTCCCTTCTTGTCACGCCTGATGGCAGCGACTCTACATTAGTTAATATGTTAGACATCAGTAAGGCTAAACCACGCACTCCCTCTTCGGTGATAGAACTTAAGTTAAGAGCCAACGATTCTGCACAAACCCCTATAAACTAGTTTAGCCTGCTTTGCTGAATACTGGTTAGGTGTTAGGTATTAGAGAATGGTGACAAGTTAAAGGGTCGTGCATTTTGTCAACCCCCATATATAGAATTTGGACGCAAAAAAAACCTATATATGGAAAGAGCCAAGGGGTCAGAAAAATTGTATTCCTCTTCCCCAACTCCCCCAGCTCCCCCAGCTCCCCTAGCTCCCTAACTTATCACCAATGGGTACTTGGTATTACAGTTGTGCCACAATATCTAGTGTTTTGCGAACAATCTAGAAGAGGCTCCGGAATACTATCGATTTGCCTGGTAGGTCAATATATATACCTAAGTAAGGTGAGCTGCATTTACCATAGTTAAGATGCACTCACTTTAAGCCTTTGAACTGCTTACAGCAGGTAGGTTTCGGGAAAATTGCTCAACCATGGTGACTTGGGTATGATATCAACAGCTATTGGCATCCCTTAATTCTACTACGATAATTGTCTAAAAGGCTTAATACACCAATGGTGCAAAAAATACTGCATCTTGATCACAAATCAAGTTCTCCGTTGAAAGTTATGACCATAGCCGCTGCCAAAATTCTTGTTGTGGATGATGATCCGGCAATCCGCAATTTAATTCTGCGCTTTTTAAGTCAGAAGAACTATGAAATGGAGTCTGCTCATGATGGCAAGACAGCTTTAGCAATTTTTGAGCAATTCAACCCAGATCTAGTAATTCTGGATGTAAACCTACCTGACGCGATTGGCTACAACCTGTGTCGGGAAATGCAGAGTCGTACTGATGTCTTCGTACTCTTTCTCACTAGTCGAGGGGATCAGATTGACAAAGTTCGGGGATTTGAGCAAGGTGGTGACGACTACCTTACCAAACCCTTTGATTTACAAGAACTAGAAAACCGAGTCGGGGCAATTTTGAAACGACGACGGGTTGTCAATCCGACTGAACCAAAGCGCCTTGTCTTTGATAATCTAGTCATAGATCCAGAGCGACGGGAGGTCACCCTCCACGACGAGAGTGTACCTTTAACAGCTCTGGAATTTGATCTACTGCATTACCTAGCCTCCCATCCTGGTAGGGTACTGCGTCGAGCAGAGTTAATCCAAGAAGTTTGGGAATATGACTATGTAGGAGATCAACGGGTAGTCGATGTCCATATCGGTCAAATTCGCAAGAAGATTGAAATTAATTCTAGTGAACCCTCATTAATTCACACAGTTAGGGGCGTTGGTTACAAATTTGAGTCTTCTGGTGACAGCAAAAATGGACAGCCACAATGAGTAGGTAACTCACTTCGAGTACTGGCTTGGTGTCAACTGGAAATTACGACAGTTGACAAAGCATTTTGCTTATTCTTCTTTCAGATTGAACAGGGTGCTCCTACTACCCCACTAGTGCAGCTAGAAGGACAAGGAGGACAAGGGAGATGAGAAAATGTTAGCTACTGAGCTATTTCTACTTTTTCTCTCAGCTCGCTATTGTAGAAGTAAGAGAGTAAATCTAAAATCTAAAATCTAAAATCTAAAATTGACAATGTCGCAATCGTATTTTGATACCGAAAATAATAGTCACAAGTCTTTTGAGTTACCTGGAGCAAGACCCCACTACAATCCGGATCGTCCTGGACAAGTTAAGCATATTTTCCTGGATTTAGCTCTGGACATTCCTCACCAGAGTTTTCAAGGTACTTGTACTATTACCCTGGAACCAATACGCGATGACATTAACCACCTCTTGCTGGATGCTGTTAACCTGAACATTACCTCAGTAGAAGTTGATGGTATCCCTCAACCGTTTGATTACGACACAGAACAACTACACATTCAGCTGCAAACCCCTACCGAGGCAGGTAAAGAAATTAAAATAGCGATCGCCTATGGTGTAGAACAACCCCAACGGGGTCTTTACTTTGTTGGACCACAGGAACACTATCCCCACAAACCTACCCAAGTCTGGACTCAGGGAGAGGATGAAGACTCTCGCTTCTGGTTTCCTTGCTTTGACTATCCAGGTCAGTTGGCAACTTCGGAAATCCGAGTTAAAGTGCCACTATCTTTACAGGCAATTTCCAATGGAGAACTGATTGCTACCACAGAATTCGGAAATCACAAGATTTATCACTGGTTGCAACAGCAAGTTCATCCTACCTATCTGATGACCCTAGCGGTAGGGGACTTTGCTGTAATTCAGGATAAGTGGCAAGGGTTACCAGTTACCTATTATGTCGAAAAGGGGAGAGAAGCAGATGCCTGTCGTAGTATGGGCAAAACCCCTCAGATGATGGAGTTCCTCAGCGAGAGATTTGGCTATTCCTACCCTTATCCCAAATATGCTCAGGTCTGTGTTGATGACTTTATCTTTGGTGGGATGGAAAACACCTCCACTACCCTGCTAACGGATCGGTGCTTACTCGATGAACGGGCATCTATTGATAATCAACGCACGGAAAGCCTAGTAGTTCACGAACTTGCCCACCAGTGGTTTGGCGATTTAGTAGTCATCAAACACTGGTCTCATGCTTGGATCAAAGAAGGCATGGCTTCCTATACAGAAGTATTTTGGACAGAACAGGAGTATGGTAAAGATGATGCCGCCTACTACCTACTCAACGAAGCACGGAGCTATCTATCGGAAGATATTTCCCGTTACCGGCGTCCGATGGTGACCCACGTCTACCGAGAAGCGATCGAACTCTATGACCGACACCTCTACGAAAAAGGGGCTTGTGTTTACCACATGATTCGGTCAGAGTTGGGGGATGAGCTGTTCTGGCAGGCAATTCAAACCTTTGTCCAGGGTAACGCCCATAATACAGTAGAAACTATAGACCTACTGCGGGCAATTGAAAAAGCCACTGGTCGCAACCTCTTATTTTTATTTGATCAGTACGTTTTTCGGGGTGGTCATCCTGACTATAAAGTTGCCTACTCCTGGGATGCTGACAGCCAGTTGGCGAAAGTGACAGTGAGCCAAACTCAGGTCAAAGCAGGTAAAAAAAATAGTGAAAGTGAACTATTTGACCTGAAAATTCCCATTGCCTTTGGTTATATCCAGGAAAATAGCGATAGCCCTGAGTTCAAGACTCTCACCGTCAGAGTCCATGAACAAGAACAGAGTTTCTACTTCCCCCTAGAGAAAAAACCCGACTTCATCAGCTTTGATGCGGGAAATAACCACCTCAAAACCGTTTCTCTGGAGTACCCAACACCAGAACTGAAAGCTCAGCTAAAACATGACCCTGACCCCATCTCCCGCATTTATGCAGGCCAGGGGTTGGCGAAGAAAGGGAGTTTAGAAGCAGTCCATGCTCTAACCGAGGCTCTTGGCTTTGATGCTTTCTGGGGTGTCCGCAAGGAAGCAGCTAAACAACTAGGCAAAGTAAAGCTCGATCAATCTACAATAGCTTTAATGAATGGCCTACAAGATAACGATGCTCGTGTTCGTCGGTCAGTAGTAGAAGTTTTGGGCAAAATTAAAACCCTAGAAAGCTATGAGGTAATTAAACAGTTAGTGGAGGTAGGTGATCCTAGCTACTATGTAGAAGCAGCAGCAGCCAAGGCATTAGGAGGAATGGTCTCAGGTAATCTCCATGACTTAGAGCCGGAAGTTCTGGAGTTGCTGATGCAGGTACTCAAGGAAAGGTCTGGTTGGAATGAAGTTGTCCGAGGAGGTGCAATTAGTGGCTTGAGCCAGATGAAGTCATCAGCCCTAGCAGTGGATATAATTTGGGATTACACCGGCAATGGTGTCCCCCAAGCTTTACGACTAGCTGCAATTCGGGCTTTAGGAGTGATTTCCACTGGACAGACACCCAACAATACTGAGTGGATTCTAGAGCAATTAGAAGAACTTACCAGCGACACCTTTTTCTTAACCCAAGTAGCAATAATTTCCGCCTTGGGGCAAATGGAGACAGCCAACGCTATTGGGGTTTTGCGATCGCTTGCTGAGCAAACTACCGATGGACGAATTCGTCGCCTAGCGGAAGAAGCAGTGCAAAAAGTCCAAAAGAACATTGGTTCTGATAAGGCAGTAAAACAGCTGCGGGAAGAACTGGACCAACTCAAGAAGGAGAATCAGGAACTCAAAAGCCGTATAGAAAACTTAGAAGCTAAGTCTAAATAGTCTGAGTTGAGGGAGCTGGGGAAGATGGGGAAGATGGGGAAGATGGGGAAGCTGGGGGAGCAAAATCCCCTAATCAGCCAGATTTAAGCACAAAAATGACAAAAAGTATCTTTTTATATATTATTATTAATAAATAAGATAAAAACTAAAAAAATCTCGAATTTGAGAGGAATATACTCGGCGTGAGTCAGCAGCAATTTGTTTATTCTGATATTGATCCTGACCAGCAGCTCAGGGAACGACCTAGGCGCTACAATGCCCAATTTATCCAACGATACTACCGCCAACGACCCTGGCAATCTATCTGGCGAGCCTTGACAATTATCCGGTTCTTTGCTGGATTCATTTTCAGTCTCAAATGGGACGAATGGTTCCATCAGGTAGAGGAAAACGAGTTAAAACGTGCCGCACAGTTGCGGGAGATGCTCACTCACCTTGGTCCTACTTTTATCAAGGTAGGACAAGCCCTATCAACCCGTCCTGACTTAATTCGGCAGGATTTCTTAGCTGAACTAATTAAACTACAAGACCAACTCCCTCCCTTTGATAACGCGATCGCTTTCTCGATCATTGAAAAAGAGTTGGGAAGACCGATAGAAGCCTTATATAGCCAAATTTCCCCCCATCCCGTTGCCGCTGCTAGCCTTGGTCAAGTGTACCGAGGGATTCTCCACAGTGGCGAAGAAGTTGCAGTGAAGGTGCAGCGCCCCAACTTGCTACCAGTCCTGACCCTAGATCTATACTTAATGCGCTGGGCAGCTACCTGGCTTTCTGCTTGGTTACCTCTAAATCTGGGACATGACCTCACTTTAATTGTTGATGAATTTGGCACCAAGTTATTCGAGGAAGTTGATTACCTTAACGAGGGACGCAACGCGGAAAAATTTGCCAGCAATTTTAGCAATGACCCTACAGTCAAAGTGCCATTGATTTATTGGCGCTACACTACTGTTTGCGTCCTGACTTTAGAATGGATTAATGGCATCAAGTTGACGGATACAACCAAGATTCGCGCTGCTGGACTAGAAGTTGACAACTTGATTAAAACTGGTGTTATTTCTGGTTTGCGTCAGTTGTTGGAACATGGCTTTTTCCACGCCGATCCCCATCCAGGTAATTTGTTTGCCCTAGCGGATGGACGTATGGCTTATATTGACTTCGGCATGATGGATCAGCTGGAAGAATATACCAAAGAAACGATCGCTAGTTCTGTAGTTTACTTAATTAATAAAGACTACCAAGCCCTAGCAGCTAGCTTTGTCAAATTGGGTTTTTTGAGCCCTCAGACAGATATTAGGCCAATTATTCCTGCTTTAGAGGCTGTACTAGGAGAAGCAATTGGTGAAAGCGTTGGTAACTTTAACTTCAAAACCATTACCGATAAATTCTCGGAGTTGATGTATGACTATCCCTTCCGCGTACCAGCGAAATTTGCCCTGATTATCCGTTCCCTAGTAACCCAGGAAGGTTTAGCACTTAGCTTAAACTCTAATTTCAAAATTGTTGAAGTCTCTTACCCCTACGTAGCAAGGCGTCTCCTCAATGGTGAATCCCCCGAGATGCGACGACGTCTGTTAGAAGTCTTGTTCAAAGACGGCAAATTCCAATGGCAGCGGTTAGAGAATATGATAGCGATCGCTCGGTCAGACCAGCAATTCGATTTGCTACCGACAGCTCAACTAGGCTTACAGTATCTACTCTCAAACGAAGGTGGATTATTGCGGCGTCAGTTGGTGTTGGCTTTAACTGAAGATGACCGACTGCATACAGAGGAAGTCCAACGTCTGTGGGAATTAGTCAAAGATGACTTACAGCCTGGACGTTTATTCAATGTCGCCTTGAGTGCTTTGAGTGAAATATCCACAGAGAGTGCCGTAGCGCTGTTGCAGTAAACTGAAAATAGTTTTCAATTTTCAATCATGTATTATTACTTGCCAGAACCACCATATTTTTTGATAGTTATCGGTTTGTTTGTGGCTCTAACATCTGGCGCAGCTTTTGAAGCAACCCTCAGACAAAGAGTACAGGAATGGTCAAAAAATCGTTCCACTCGTTACCTAGCCGAAATCCAGGGAATTCCTTTAGCGTTACCATTTTTGGGCATGGCAGTGGGAATTTGTCTATTCCTTGATGGTGGCTTGGAGGCTTTTTTCTTACCTGCCTGGCTCTCTTATGGACTCTCTATATCCTTAACCTTATTTATTGGTTCACTAGTTTGGTCTCAGTTGAGAGCACTTTTAGTTCAGTTAGAGCGGGGTGGCTCAAAAGCCATAGATTTAGATGCCCTGGAGTGAGCTGAATGTTCGCTATATCTAAATACTAAAGCTATTAGTCCTTTGTACTAATGACTAATAACAAAGGACTAATGACTAGTCGAACTCAGGTGAAAAAACTTAACTATCTGAGTTAGGATGACCACACACCACCGGCGATCTTCTGTAATGGTTCTAGATGAGGTGTCTGGCAGAGGAAATAGGCGAAAAATGCCCCGCCACAACCACCGATTAAGAAGCCACTAGCAAATTCACTCCAACCTTCTTTTGACCCTAAATCTTCAGGGGGATTGGGTGTAGTAACTGTCGCAATCGGTTTGCCAGAGCCAGTTGCACCGTAAATAGACAAAGCGATAGTCAGAATCGACACCAAACCAACTGCTGCTAGCAAACCAGCGGTGCTAGCAATATCTGTGTGCCGCAGTGGACCAAGTAGAGCAAAGGGACCATACAGAAAATAACCATGAGCCATACCAACTTCCAAGCCCCGACGATGAGCTGACAGTCCTGGACGGTAGGCAGGCAAGCCATTTATGAAAGCTTTTGTGAACCCTGAGGCATTAATCGGAGTGGCGAGATTCCCAACTTGGGGATCTCCACCATGTTCAATCACTTCAATTGTCATATGAATTTGTCTTCCTCTAAAATTGTACAAACTTGTTGAGTAACCTTAGTAAGGAATTATAAGATAAATCGTGCTCTAATTCAGCTTTCTTCGTAGGTGTTTTTAACAGTTTTTTTGTTAAGAATCTTTATAATTGACAAACTGGGGTAGAATTCACAGTAATATCCATCTTGTTAGTGTTGTAATTAGAAATTAGGAAAATAGGATATGACCGGCACATACGCAGCTTCCTTCTTGACCCCTATGCTAGTAGGTTTTTTGCCCATTGCGCTTGCTGTGGTAATGGGTCTTTTCTTTCTCTATGTTGAAAGTGAAGCCTGATTGAATTAGCACCTCAGCTGTTTGGCTGAGCGCTAAGATATTGATCAAGTTTACAATTCTCAATCATTAAAAATCCCCCACCGTTTGGTCGGGGATTATTTTTAGTTACCTACAATCTACTAGATTTTCAGCCGATCTTATCAGCCATATATACCAGAAGTTGAGGCAATCAGGAATGCCGCGTAGGTTAGGATATAGCCAACAGTGAAGTGGGTTAGGCCAACTAGACGTGCTTGAACAATAGACAGAGCAACCGGCTTGTCCTTCCAGCGAACTAGGTTAGCCAGAGGAGTACGCTCATGTGCCCAGACCAAAGTTTCGATCAATTCTTGCCAGTAACCTCGCCAAGAGATCAAGAACATGAAACCAGTTGCCCAAACTAGGTGTCCAAACAGGAACATCCAAGCCCAGACTGACAGGTTATTTGTACCGTAGGGATTGTAGCCGTTGATCAACTGAGCAGAGTTTGCCCAGAGGTAGTCCCGGAACCAACCCATCAGGTAAGTGGAATTCTCGTTAAACTGGGCTAAGTTACCTTGCCAGACTCCCAAATGCTTCCAATGCCAGTAGAAGGTAAGCCAACCTAAGGTGTTGAGCATCCAGAACACAGCTAAGTACATGGCATCCCAAGCAGAGATATCACAGGTACCGCCACGGCCAGGACCGTCACAAGGGAAGGCATAGCCGAAGTCCTTCTTATCAGGCATCAGCTTGGAACCACGGGCATCTAATGCACCTTTGATCAAGATCAAAGCAGTGGTATGCAGACCTAGAGCGATCGCGTGGTGTACTAGGAAATCTCCAGGACCAATGGTCAAGAACAGAGAGTTAGAGCCACTGTTAATCGCATCCAACCAGCCCGGTAGGTAAGCAGCGCCACTACCAGAAGCAAGGCTATCAGAGTTGGAGAGCAGAGTGTCAAACCCGTATAGTAGTTTCCCGTGAGCAGCTTGAATCCACTGAGCAAAAACTGGCTCAATCAGGATTTGCTTCTCAGGGGTACCAAAGGCAACTACTACGTCGTTGTGGACATAGAGACTCAGAGTGTGGAAGCCCAAGAACAGACTTACCCAGCTCAGGTGAGAGATTACGGCTTCTTTGTGCTCTAGCATCCGAGCCAACACATTATTCTTGTTGGACTCTGGATCATAATCCCGCACAAAGAAGATTGCTCCATGGGCAAACGCTCCCACCATCAAGAAACCAGCAATGTACTGATGATGAGTATACAGTGCCGCCATGGTAGTTTGGTCTTGCGCCAAGAAGGCGTAAGGCGGCATGGAATACATGTGCTGAGCTACTAAGGAAGTAACAACTCCTAGGCAGGCGAGTGCTAATCCCAATTGGAAGTGGAGAGAGTTGTTAACGGTATCATACAGCCCCTTATGACCGTCGCCCAATTTGCCACTAGGTGGCTTATGAGCGTTCAGGATATCCTTGATGCTGTGACCAATACCGAAGTTAGTCCGGTACATGTGACCAGCAATAATGAAGATCACCGCGATCGCTAGGTGGTGATGAGCAATATCCGTTAACCACAAGGACTCAGTCTGGGGATGGAAGCCACCTAAGAAGGTCAGAATTGCTGTTCCTGCGCCTTCCGAGGTGCTAAAAATGTGACCAGCTGTATCCGGGTTCTGGGCATAAACACCCCAGTTTCCTGTGAAGAACGGTGCCAAACCTGCTGGGTGAGGTGGAGTGGACAGGAAATTATCCCAGCCTACGTGCTGTCCGCGAGATGCGGGGATAGCAACGTGAACTAGGTGTCCAGTCCATGCCAAAGAGCTGACGCCAAATAAACCAGCCAAGTGGTGGTTTAAACGAGACTCAGCATTCTTGAACCAAGACAAGCTAGGACGGAACTTAGGCTGCAAGTGGAGCCAACCAGCAAACAGGAAGAGGGCAGACAACAACAAGAGGAACATGGCACCACCGTGCAGTTCATTGTTGCTTCTCATGCCAATGGTGTAGAACCACTGGTAGACCCCGGAGTAAGCAATATTGACCGGGCCAGAGGCATCAGCTTGAGTAAATGCCTCTATTGCTGGTTCGCCAAAGTGAGGATCCCAAATCGCATGGGCGATGGGACTAACATTTAGAGGATCTTGAATCCACTGTTCAAAGTTACCTTGCCAGGCTACGTGGAACAGGGTGCCAGAGGTCCACAAGAAAATAATCGCGAGGTGACCGAAGTGAGAGGCAAAAATCTTTTGGTAAAGATTTTCCTCGGTCATGCCATCGTGAGTTTCAAAGTCGTGAGCCGTAGCAATCCCGTACCAGATTCGACGTGTTGTCGGATCTTGAGCGAGGTCCTGGCTAAATTTGGGAAATTTTGTTGCCATTTTTCTTAGGAAATTCTCCTCGCGAGGATATGAGACTTACACTATCACAGTTGCTCATTTTCTCTGTTGAGTAACTCCCTGGAACAGGTGTTCCAGGTCGTTTTAGGTTTCGACAGGTAAGACACAGTTACTGTGTCCCACTTGGGATTTGACTACCGAATTTCAAACGCCGTTAGCCAAAGAATAGAATTCGCGCATGGAAGAACGCCCAAGTCGTGACGATTCCTCCCAGGAGGTAGTGGGCTACCCCTACTGCTCGTCCCTGAGTGATACTCAGAGCGCGTGGTTGAATGCTTGGGGCAACTTTCAACTTATTGTGTGCCCAAACAATTGACTCGATCAGTTCTTGCCAGTAGCCGCGACCACTAAAGAGGAACATCAGGCTGAAGGCAAAGATGAAGTGACCGGCTAGGAACATTATGCCGTAAGCAGACAAAGCAGATCCATAGGATGTGATTACCTGGGAAGCTTGTGCCCACAAGAAGTCACGTAACCAACCGTTAATTGTGATGGCACTGTCGGCAAAGTTACCGGCTGCAATGGTGTACACTTCACCATCTTCAAAGTCTCCCCAAACATCAGATTGCATCTTCCAGCTGAAGTGGAAAATCACAACCGAGATGCAGTTATACATCCAGAACAGACCGAGGAACACATGATCCCAAGCAGATACCTGGCAGGTACCACCACGACCTGGACCATCGCAGGGGAAGCGGAAGCCTAGTTGAGACTTATCTGGAATCAAGCGAGAGTTACGAGCGTACAGCACGCCTTTGAGCAGAATCAAAGCGGTGACATGGATGGTAAAGGCATGGACATGGTGAACCATAAAGTCCGCCGTACCCAGAGTGATTGGCATCATTGCCACTTTGCCGCCCACAGCAACAATATCACCACCGAAGGCGTAGCTAGCTGTAGCTAATGCATTGGGAGCAGTTCCTCCCGGCGCTAGGGTGTGGAGATTTTGTAGCCACTGAGCGAAGATTGGTTGCAGCTGAATCGCCGTATCCGAGAACATATCTTCGGGACGCCCCAAAGCTCTCATTGTGTCGTTGTGGATGTATAGACCAAAGCTATGGAAGCCGAGGAAAATACATACCCAGTTCAGGTGAGAGATAATCGCATCCCGATGACGGATAACTCTGTCTAACAGGTTGTTAACATTCTGCGCCGGGTCATAATCCCGCACCATAAAGATCGCGGCGTGGGCAGCAGCACCCACAATACAGAAGGCTCCAATCCACATATGGTGGGTAAACAAGCACAACTGAGTAGGATAGTCGGTAGCAATGTACGGATAGGGAGGCATCGCGTACATATGATGAGCCACGACAATGGTGATAGAACCTAGTACAGCCAGATTAACTGCTAGTTGAGCATGCCAAGAAGTGGTCAGGATTTCATAGAGACCTTTGTGTCCTTCACCAGTGAAGGGACCTTTATGAGCCTCTAGGATTTCCTTCATGCTGTGGCCAATACCGTAGGTGTTCCGGTACATGTGACCAGCAACAATGAACAGAACTGCTAGTGCTAAGTGATGGTGAGCAGTATCAGACAACCACAAGCCACCAGTTACTGGGTTCAAACCGCCTTTGAATGTCAGGAAGTCAGAATAGACGCCCCAGTTCAAGGTGAAGAATGGTGTAAGTCCTTCGGCAAAACTAGGATACAGCTCTGCCATCTTGGCGGTGTTGAAGAGCAACTCATGAGGCAAGGGAATGTCACCCGGTGCCACTCCAGCATCCAACAGCTTGTTGATGGGCAGAGAAACGTGGATCTGGTGACCAGCCCAACCCAAACAGCCACAACCTAACAACACTGCTAAATGGTGGTTCATCATTGACTCCACATTCTGGAACCATTCCAGTTTTGGAGCCTTTTTGTGGTAGTGGAACCAACCGGCAAATAGCATCAGACCTGCCATCACCAGACCACCAATTGCTGTTGCGTAGAGCTGGGTACTATTGGTAATCCCAGAAGCACGCCAAAGCTGGAATAAACCAGAGGTAATTTGGATGCCATGGAAACCGCCACCGACATCGCCATTCAAAATACCTTGACCAACAACTGGCCAAACAACTTGAGCACTTGGTTTAACACTGAGCGGATCGCTCAGCCAAGCCTCGTAGTTGGAAAAGCGAGCGCCATGAAAATACATACCGCTCAACCAGACGAACACAACGGCTAAGTGACCGAAGTGAGCACTGAATATTTTCCGAGATATATCTTGTAAGTCACTGGTATGACTATCGAAATCGTGAGCGTCAGCATGAAGGTCCCAAATCCAAGTTGTGGTTTTTGGTCCTCTGGCTAGGGTACGGGAAAAGTGACCGGGCTTACCCCACTTCTCGAAGGAAGTTGGTACCGGATCTTTATCCACCCTAGATTTTGCCTCTCGCTCAGGAGGGCTGATTGTCATAAGGAATCTCCTCTCTAGACAAGGATTGAGAAATACCCAAGGGGAGTTGAATCTTTACTTTATAGGGAGGAAAGTACCACGAAAATGCTTCCCTTGGGAAAGAATATACCCATTTTGTTTGAATAACTAAAGGGAATATCTTCTCTAGTAGATGATAGGTCTTGCCTTGGACAGTCTAAGGTGACAGTTAACAATAATTCAAATTTGAGCAAATCAAGGTCTTGCCTTGGCTTGGAATGCGAAAACTCCTGGAAAAAAAGTCAATAGTAAATCGAATAAATGTTACAAAATTCAATATAGATGAGAGTCTATGCTCATAATTGGCAATCTTTCTAATGCTTCAAATGTTGCTTATCTATATAGTTCCGATAAACAGCTTCAGTTAGGATAAAATGCCGGTAGCAACAGGAGGTGGAGTTTTGGGCGACAATCACCGGAGGATAACTGTGAGAGTAATTTTTTCTTTGCTGGCGGCAGCAATTTTGGCTTGGGGTCTAGTAGGATGTGGGGAAGCTCCCATTGAGACACCGGAAACACCGAGTAACGAGGTGGCATTGCCTACTCTGAGAACAGAGCAACTCTCGGAGGTAGCACCACCCCCAGTCATTCAACAACTGAACCAAAGTTTGGAAGCTTACCAGCCTCAAGTGGCAATTGTCACTCCTCAGTCTGATGAAGTTCTCCAAGACAATAATGTCAAGGTGGAATTCCAGGTTCAGGACCTACCAATTTTCCAAGATCCAGATTTGGGTCTGGGTCCCCACTTACATGTGCTCCTAGACAACCAGATTGCTCGAGAAGTTTATCAGTTAGACGAACCTCTAGTTTTTGAAGATTTATCCCCTGGAACCCACACTCTCAGAGTATTTGCTTCTCGTCCTTGGCATGAGAGTTTTAAAAACGAAGGTGCTTATGCCCAAACTACGTTTCACCTTTTTACCAAGACTACTGATAACAATCCTGAGCCAGCCTTACCAACACTGACTTACAATCATCCTCAAGGTAGTTACGGAGCCGAGCCGATTATGCTTGATTTCTACCTAACAAACGCTCCACTCCACCTGGTTGCGGCAGAAAATCCTGATGATGAGATTGTTGATTGGCGAATTCGAGTCACAGTAAACGGTAAAAGCTTTGTTCTTGATAGCTGGCAACCCTTTTATCTTCAAGGGTTTAAACCGGGCAAAAATTGGGTGCACTTGGAATTTCTAGATGAACAAGGAAACCCTGTCAAAAATGTTTTCAATGACACGGTGCGGTTGATTAGCTACGAACCTGAAGGCGAAGATACCCTCTCTCAGTTAGTACGCGGTGAACTGGAGTTAGAGATCGCCCGTAGCCTTGTAGAACTAAATTCACCAATTCCTTCATCTGTGGAAGTGTTACCTCCCACGGATTTACCCGAACAACCAGAGGAAGTTGAGGAACCTTCCCTTGAACCAGTTGTTGCTCCTGAAGCACTAGAGGAGCCAGCTATTGTTTCCGAGGAGGAAGAGGAATTAGTTGTTGTTCCTGAACCACTAGAAGAGACATCGGTTGTTTCCGAGGAGGAAGAGGAATCAGCTGTTGCTGCTGAACCACTAGAGGAGACATCGGTTGTTTCTGAGGAGGAAGAGGAACCAGCTGTTGTTCCTGAACCACTAGAGGAGACATCGGTTGTTTCCGAGGAGGAAGAGGAACCAGCTGTTGTTCCTGAACCACTAGAGGAGACATCGGTTGTTTCTGAGGAGGAAGAGGAAGCAGCTGTTGTTCCTGAACCACTAGAAGAGACATCGGTTGTTTCTGAGGAGGAAGAGGAAGCAGCTGTTGCTCCTGAACCACTAGAAGAGACATCGGTTGTTTCCGAGGAGGAAGAGGAATCAGTAATTCTTGGTGAACCTCCAGTACTCCTAGAGGAATCGGAAGCAATCACAGCATTAGAACCTGAAAAGTCCAAATTTGGTCGTTTATTTGATCGCTTCCTAAAATTTGTCAAGGGTAAGATTCCCTCTGCGGCACCTGTTGTTCCTGAGGAAGTAGAGGAAACACCAGTATCGGAGGATTCGGTTGTCTCCGATGAAGCTACCATCTCCGTAGAAGAACTCCTTCCACCAGAGCCAGCTGTCACTTTAGAAGAAGAGGAAGTTCCCTTACCCGAACCTGTAGTTATTCCTGAGGAATTGGAGGAAATGCCAGTATCGGAGGATTCGGTTATCCCCGATGAAGCTACCATCTCCGTAGAAGAACTCCTTCCATCAGAGCCAGCTGTCACTTTAGAAGAAGAGGAAGTTCCCTTACCCGAACCTGTAGTTATTCCTGAGGAATTGGAGGAAACACCAGTATCGGAGGATTCAGTTATCCCCGATGAATCTACTATCTCAGTAGAAGAATTTATTCCACCAGAGCCAGTTGTCACTCGAGAAGAAGAGGAAGTTCCCTTAACCGAATCTGTAGTTATTCCTGAGGAAGTGGAGGAAATGCCAGTATCGGAGGATTCAGTTATCCCCGATGAAGCTACCATCTCAGGAGAAGAACTGATTCCACCAGAGCCAGCTGTCACTCGAGAAGAAGAGGAAGTTCCCTTACCTGAACCTGTAGTTATTCCTGAGGAAGTGGAAGAAACACCAGTATCGGAGGAGTCAGTTATCCTCAATGAAGCTACCATCTCAGTAGAAGAATTTATTCCACCAGAGCCAGTTGTCACTCGAGAAGAAGAGGAAGTTCCCTTAACCGAATCTGTAGTTATTCCTGAGGAAGTGGAGGAAATACCAGTATCGGAGGAGTCAGTTATCCCCGATGACGCTACCATCTCAGGAGAAGAACTGATTCCACCAGAGCCAGCTGTCACTCGAGAAGAAGAGGAAGTTCCCTTACCTGAACCTGTAGTTATTCCTGAGGAAGTGGGAGAAACACCAGTATCGGAGGATTCAGTTATCCCCAGTGAAGCTACCATCTCCGTAGAAAAACTGATTCCACCAGAGACAACTATCACCTTAGAAGAAGAGGAAGTTCCCTTATCCGAACCTGTAGTTATTCCTGAGGAAGTGGAGGAAATACCAGTAGAAGAACTCATTCCACCAGATTCAGCTGTAACATCAGAAGAATAAACTTCCTGATTCGCGCTCTATTTTGAAAAACTAGAGGAGATGCTATTGATCTTGCTAGCATCTCCTTCAACTTTAGGAAAATATAGCAGTTCTCGCAGAAAGTGAGCTACATCCCATTGTGGTGAACTATTCCCAATTCCCAATTCCCATACTTTAGATAACCTTAAAAAAAAGTTAAAAATTAATAAGTTTTGACTTGACAAAATCTAAATCTTATAATCTTAAAGAGTTTGCTTTTTTGAGCAGCAACATCAACTTACTTTAAGAGGTAAAATGGGTAAACTACGTAACATTCTATTAGGTGCCGGTGTCGCTGCCGTTGGTGGAATTGGTACTAAACTAGCAGTAGATTATTTCCGCAACCGTGGCAAAGAAGAAGAAGTCCCAGAAGTAGATGAGGCGGAAGAAGATCAGGCTATCGCAGCAATATCTACGGAAGAAGTAGCTTTTGCCAATGTTGAAGATAGTTCCGTTCAATCATTCCTTGATGCTAGCTTTGGGGCTCCAGGTCGTTACGTCCCTACTCGTGCTCCTAAGGTATTTGATTATCAAGACCAACAATGCATGGTTATTTGGGCCTACGATAACGAAAAGGAAAAGAATCAAATGTTGGCCTTTTTGTATACAGATGCAGGTCGGGAAATGATCGCTAGTGTCGGCTATACAGCTGATGCCACCGACTATAACCTACCCAACTTAGATAGCACACCTTTTGCCATCGAAGTAAATGGTGAGCAAATCACATCTGGCCAAGGGGAAACTGACGGTACAGATGAAGTTGACTTTGTTGTCGCTGGTACTTAATTGAGATTTCTTAATTAAGAAAAGAGTTGGTAATAAATTTGGGTGGTCTTGTAGACCACCTTTATTTAGAAGATTAGAAGGAAGAGGTAAAATCTAAAATCTAAAATTCTAATGTATTGATTGCTCTGGCTTACAGTATTAAGTATTTTTGATGCATAGTGCAAGATGTGAGTTACATGGAGTTATTCATCATTCATCGTTCATCATTCATCCTTTCCTTATGACATGGAACAATGCTTAATTTTTTCTTAACTTGGATACTGATTGCTGTTTCACTAGTAATTACAGCTCAACTGGTAGTTGGCTTTGATATTAACAGTTTTCCCGATGCTTTGGTTACAGCAGCTGTTCTTGGCTTAGTTAATGCGATCATTAAACCTGTGATCAAGTTTTTAACCTTACCTCTGACATTTGTCACCTTCGGTCTGTTTCTCTTGGTTATTAATGCTGTTATGATTTTGTTGGTAGCCAACCTGGTTCCCAATGCTTTTATGATTAACAGCTTTTGGGCTGCTTTTGTAGGCGCAATTATTTTGTCTTTGGTCTCTGGTGTATTAGGTTGGATCACAGGGATTGGTCGATAAGGAAAGTATGGGGTTACTCATATTGGTAAATGAGTAATGAGTAATTAGCAGTAGAGGGACTTCCGCTCAGATAAGATACGCATCAACGTTGATGTGTTGTAGGCGATCGCATTTAAATTTAATTTTTCGCACTTTCAAACACTGATGAAGAATGTAATTATAGTAGAGTTGCGATCGTGACTTTATGCGATCGCTCTTAAGAAAGGGTAGTAATATCAAGTTCGGTTGAACACTTACACTTTGGTGGCAATAAGGCAGGAGGCAGGAGGGAAGAAATAATACCAAATCCGGTTTAGTCACACCCGTTTTGAGACAATCGCGAAACTTGCTCTGAGACGTTGCATGCAACGTCTCTACAGGGTGGGGGGCACGATTTTTAAGTTCGGAACAAACGCCAACTGGCTTCGACTGGTCTTGGGCGTTCACCGTGCCCGACTCGCTTGGCGCGCTCACCTTCGATTTCTACCATGATTGCGATCAAGGCTGTCAGCGCTGGCACACTCGCACATTCAATACGGCCGTTAATGTCGATCGCTTTTTGGC
>JAAHGR010000199.1 GCA_010672425.1 Symploca sp. SIO2E6 | reverse complement strand
TTTCGAGACTAGCAATCGCTGTCTGTAAACGAGTTATTCTCTCGAGCTTATCTTGCTGTGATTTACTGGAAACTCTTCTACCCATTGCTGTTACTTTCCCATGAAACATCTATTCGCGATTATAACTTGCGAATATTATCAAATTAGAGAAGATTTTTCAGGGTTTAAATAGCTAGTTGACCGTTGAGATAGGCACAACGCAGTTGTAAGATATTAGCGACATTCTCTGGTCGCCACTGGGCTCCGGTTAGTTTGACTCGGTAGCTTATTTGTTTGACAGCGGATTCCACCGCCCCGCTACCAATTGAACAAATTTGTTCCTGTTGAAAATAGTGATAATTGATTAACCGTTTCCGGTGTTTTTTGAGATAGTTAAGAAAGTTAGTTCCACTTGCTAACAGAGGACTATGGCGCGTTAAAGGTTCTATTCCCAAAGCATCTGCTTGTTTTTTGGTAATTTTCAGTTTTCCAAGACAACTTTTAATGGTTCGGGTTTTTCCTCGTTGAGTTTGGGTCTTTTTTGCGATAAAAAAAGGGCAATCTTGGGACTGACGTGCTCTAAAACTTGGTTCCTGACTGCAATTTCGATATCTGCCAGGGTTGACAAACTATCCGTGTCAGTATTGTTGTACAGGATCTCGCTGGCTCGTAAAAAACCAAGCTTCTAATTCTTCCCGTTCAGCTTTCTTCATGATTCAAGCCCATGAACATCTACCTCTCTATTATACCACCAAGCATGTAGTCAGGGTCTAAATTGGCAATTTAATTCGCGATTTATAATTGCGAATATAGAATCTGCCCTCCCCTTGTATTTTCCAAAATGGGATGCTCCCTTTTTCCTTGTCCTCTAATTTCGCTGCCTTCAACTGCCAATAAGTCTGGGTGCGCGTCGTCGTATCGGGTCCCCCTAGCGCTGGTTCTTGCAGTTGTTGATCTTCTATTACTGTAATGTGATGCTGCCATACTTCTAAATAGAGTAGATAATCCCCTTCTCCTTCTATACCCAGAACTTCTGTTATATCAAGCTGATAGTCCTCCTGTAGATTTTCACAGAGGACACCCTCCACATAACACCGTCCTGCACCCAGCTTAATTTCGTTATTATCAAAATCAACAAGAAAACTACTCAGATCCGGCACTCCATTGAGTCCAATAATCTCCTGATTCCCTATCTGTTCCCTGTAAGCAATTATATCTAACTGTTCATTCCAATCCGCATCTAACAATACCCGTCCTTGCTGTAGACGAACACTGCTATAGCGCTTACTGGCATCAAATGTCCAACGAGTAAAATCCCCTTTCATCTGTTTTCCCTCCTTGTTATTTTTTACTAATTCTTATAAACTCTGCTTACTTCCATACCGAAGCGTAAGTATTCATCCAGACTTGCTGCTAAATTTGCCTCTTGTTGTGGTCGTTTTAAATTATTGAAAACCCCCATTTCAGCCTTACTCTCTGCCCCCTTTTGGATCTCTTCAGGGCAACTGAGGCTTAACTGAGCATAAGCCGGTTGACCGTAATCCTGCGAGGTAAAACTTGGCTGTAGTTCCGATTCTTCTATACTCTCTGGCTGGCACTCATATCTTTCTGGTGTAGAGTAATAATGGTCTGTCGGAGCAATTTCCCCAGGTGGAAGAAGACGGGGAGACGCGGAGATGGCTCCCCCGGCAAACTTGGTTTGGTAGAGTAATAGTCTGCTTCTGAAGAAGGTGTTTGGTAACCCACTGGTGCATAACTATACCGTAGACCCCCACTTTCTTTTCTTTGCACCTGCACTGGTTCAGTAAAAATAGTTTCCGAACCCAACTGCATTGCTTCAACATATACCCTCCCCAATATTGTTGATCGCTCGATTGTTGTCACTGGTCCATATTCCCCTACCCTGGAGACAATCGCCCCTTCTCCAGCACCGTCTATAATGCTATCCCCCACTACCAATGCCCCACTTTCCTTGGGCAGATTCACTTGCCCAACAATACTATTAGAGATTGCCACTTCTGCACCCCCAGAGATTTCGGTAATACCGACAACAGTCTCTTGGTTTTGCTCAGGCGATCGCTTGGGTAAAATCGTACAGTGGTCTATCTCAACTCGCACCTTCCCCACCACGATGATTTTACCGCCACAAACTAAACCATTGAGCCGTAAGGTTGCTCCCTCACCACCCCTGACAATCAAATCCCCTCCCAAGGGACTAATCGTCTAGTAACAGCTAGGGTGCGGAATGAAAAATTCAAAATATTAGTAGTTGGAGCATTTTTATCCGTAATAATACGGACAAAGCTGATACACACTCAGTAGGGGCGCAATGCTTGCGCCCTCTTGCTTGCGCCCTCTTGCTTGCGCCCTCTTGCTTGCGCCCTCTTGCTTGCGCCCTTTTGATGTTGATCAGCTTAGGAGATAGTGCAACCTCTCGTAGAGAAGGCAATCTCATTGGGCGTATGCAATACGCCCCTACTTTCACCGGGATATTTTCCAACAATTAGCTTTGATCATGTTACTATTGGCGTATTACGCTAGACGTAATAGCAATAGATATGATTCAGTCTTTCAGATGTAAACATACGAGAGCCCTTTTTGAAGGAGGTGACCCCCCTCGTTTTAGAGCCTTCAAAGATGTTGCAATTCGGAAATTAACTCAACTTGATGCAGCACAGACTCTAGAGTTTCTTCGCTCACCTCCGGGTAATCACCTTGAAGCCTTAAAGGGGAATCGCCAAGGACAGTACAGTATCCGGATCAATGCTCAGTTCCGAATTTGTTTTATCTGGACTGAGAGTGGGCCTGTCGATGTTGAAATTGTCGATTATCACTGAATAACTATTATGAACCGTGCAATTAATCGTATGCGTCCAGTACATCCAGGAGAGATTCTTCGTGAAGATTTCCTCATACCTCTAAATCTGAGTGCTAATGCACTAGCCTTAGCATTGCATGTACCAGCTACCCGTATTCATGAAATCGTCAAAGAGCGTCGTTCAATTACTGCTGATACAGCAGAACGTTTAGCTCGCTATTTTGGGGGTGATGCTGCCTCTTGGTTGAGTCTTCAAGCCATGTATGATCTCAAAACACTGCCAACACGGGATGAAATTATCCAGCGAGTTGAACCGCTTAGGACAGAGGGGTAGTGCCGTGGCACAGCTAAAAATGAGTAATGAGTAATGAGTAATGAGTAATGAGTAGTTTAGATTTTGGGTAGTGCTCACGCTACGCGATCGATCAGTCAAACGCGAGCAAGATGTTTGCGCTACGCGCACGCTACGCGAACGCACTACATTCACTCATTCTAAATTCACTCATTCTAAATTCTCACAGCGATCGCTCTCCCTCATCTTCACCCCTTAAATTAAGTAATTCCAATCCTACTGGCTTCAAAGAGAAAAAATAACTGATGATTTTGGCGCTGAATTTTTACGATATTACGTGGTTTGAGCCCTTGACCTCAAAAACGGAAAATGATATAAAGATGAGATAATATCCTCTTTGTAACTTTTTTTGCCTTAAATCATCAATTTAATGGCTACAACCCTAATAACAGCGTGGCAAAAAGGGGAAAAGGTTGAGGTCAGAGGAATTACACAAAAGTGGTTCAATGACTAAAAATTAGCACAGCCAAATAGCGAGATATTGACATTTTGTTTGTTGTGTGGGTGTTGGGTAATGCGATCGCTTGCTCTTGTAGATTGGGAGAAGCTTTCGCGAAACCCAACAAATGAACGTGGAAGGAAGGGAATATGTGAACGAAATGGGACCGATGAGGGTACCCTCAAACTCCAAGCTGTTTTGGCACTACCTTTCCAAAATTGGGGTTGATGATAGTACAAAACAGAAAGTTTTCCCGAATCCTGGCGTTGTTGCTACACAGCTTATTTTTCGGGGAATTAAATACAATTGGATAGGAGGTGAGACCCCAACGCCTGTAAACGCTCAAGAGTCAAACGCAGTAGATTGGCAAAAGCTAAAGGATAACATAGGGGCATTCATTGGTTCCCTAAATTTTGGTGGCGAAAATGTACAGACCATCGCCAATTTACTCCAGAAAGAAGTACTGGATGACAATGATCCAGATAGGATTTCTCAATACTGGAAGCATTTTTTACTGAAGTATAACGATGTGCCGTTTATCAAAGCACTAGAAGACTATTTTGGAGATGTGTGGGCAGAGGATGAGTATAATATGTTCTCCACTTTAGGGTTAGGTACAGCTGTTTTGTATTCTTGCCAAAAACAGGGTTCTCCTTTGACTTCCGTCCTCAAACGGATTTTTCCCCCATCAACACTTACTTCTGATAACCCTTGTTTTAGTTCCGGATGTGGTAATTCAATTTGGTTAACTTTTCGATGTTGAGTGGAGTGACCAACTTTGAGCCCAGTTAAGAGGTACAAATCAGTTTCTGCATTGTGATAATATTCATTGGCACTCAACAACAGACAGCATTTTGACAACAAAGGACTATGGCGTGTTAATGGCTCTATTCCCAAAGCATCTGCTTGTTTTTTAGTAATCTTCAGTTTTCCCAGACAGCTTTTAATGGTTCGGGTTTTTCCTCGTTGAGTTTGGGTCTTTTTTGCGATAAAAAAAGGGCAATCTTGGGACTGACATGTTCTAAAACTTGGTTCCTGACTGCAATTTCGATATCTACCAGAGTTGACAAACTATCTGTGTCCGTATTGTTGTACAGGATCTCGCTGGCTCGTTTTAAACAAGCTTCTAGTTCTTCCCGTTCAGATGGAGTCATAATTATTACGGTCGAGATTTATTCCTCTATTATGCCAGCATTTATGTAGTCTAGGTCTCGATTGATATTTTTATTCGCGAGCTATAATAGCGAATAAAGAATTGCCCCTCTCTATGTATCTTCCAAAATGGGATGCTCCCGATACATTGAGCATTGGGATAATATTCGTAATGTAGGGGCGCAAAGCTTGCGCCCTCCAGCATTTATGTTTTCTAACCAGAAAGCCAGATTTTTAATCATTCCGATGCAACCGGAATTGATATTACAGGGCAAACAACCATTTTTTTCCTCAACAAGTGCAAGGATTTTGTCTCAATGAGCTCAAAAAGCTTGCACTATCGTAGGGAAAGAGCTGGTTAAATCAATTATTCAGGGTCAGTTTCAAATATCGCAAATCGTAGCCGAGCTGCTGATTCTTCTATTTCTACCAAAGACTCAATACTAACAAGTACTTTCCGTTCAATTCCTAAAATTTCTGCTGCCCGAGCAACAGCGGCTTTTTCCTTATCGTGATACACGCCATCGGCACGGCTCATTTTGATCGCTTGGTACAACATACAACAGCGAAAATTTATAGAAAAATCATAATGCATACCTCCCAGTAGCTCTTCAATGTCCGCATTTTTCCCATCGAAATTTAGGACATTTTCTTCGATGAGGTCAGATGGCGTTCCCAGCAGTTGCTGTTCTTCGAGAAACCAATCTAATTCTTTGGGTGCTAACTCGCCATCAGCACTAGCGATCGCGACTACTACTCTCAGATAGTTTCTCGCCACATCAAGATCTATCGGTCTAATAATGTTATATATCCTCTTGCCATATGGCGTCATTTTGAAACTGGTTTCGATAGTCATTGTATCACTCTTGATAATTTACTCTTGCGAAGCAAGCTCTTAGCTTTTCAGCTAAAACTTGAACATTTGGCTCTCGCATCATAGTAACATGGTTACCAGGAACTAAATCAAGCTCCACTGCTCCATCAGCAAACTGACCCCAACCCCAGACCGAATCCTTCATATTGTCCGGGTCATTAATTTGTTCAAACTGCGCTTTTCTCTTCATCTCCTGTGAAAATTCATCACTCCTTTTGAATAAGAGGATGGGAGTCGGATAGACTTCTTGGGGCAAATACTTGATGGACATTGAGAAAGTAGCTTGGTAAACATTTATTAAGCCTCTAACCTGTTCAATGCCAGCTTCCGGTGGAAATATCCCATATTTTTGCAACTGATTACTGAAATAGCTGATTTGCTCCTCTAAAGAGAGGGGTTGGAGAACCTCAGTTGATACTTCTAGCTCTTGGTCAAATAGCTGTTCAAATACTACCGCTAAATTGACGATATAAGTGGCATCATCCCAAGGAGTAAACTGCTCCATCGCCATTTTGTAACTGAGATCTGGCGCACTGATATCAATGATGACTAATAAAGCTACTTGATCCCCCTGTTTTTGTAACTGTTGAGCCATCTCAAAGGCTACATGTCCCCCAGAAGAATGGCCTCCTAACAGGTACAGGCCCTCGGTTTGAACAGACTTAATTGCTTCAATGTAGTCAGCAGCCATATCCTCTATTCGTGTATGAGGTTCTGATTGACCATCAAGACCACAGGCTTGCAAACCGTAGAATGGTTGGTCTGAACCTAAATGACGTGCTAGCATCTGAAGATAGAAAGCAGAACCAATACCACCAGATACGCAGAAGAAAGGTATTTTACTGCCCTGAGTCTGAATCGGTAGTAAGGTAGACCAAAAACAGAAATCTCTTGACTCGTGGAGAGTCGTTGCCAGTTGTTCAATGGTTGGGTTTTGGAATATACTCGCTAGGGATAACTCTTGACCAAACTGTTCCCGAATCCGACTGATTAAAACGACAGCTAACAAGGAATGACCGCCAAGGTCAAAGAAATTATCTCGAACCCCCACTGAAGATAAATTAAAAATTGCTGACCAGATTTCCACTAGTTGACGTTCTACTTGATTGCGAGGGGGAACAAACTCTCCTGCTTTCCATGCTACCTCTGCTGCTGGCAAGGCTTTGCGGTTGACTTTACCGCTGGGAGTTAAAGGCAGTTTGTCCAAAACCACAAACGTTGCAGGTACCATATATTCGGGTAACTGTGAGTTGAGAAACTGACTCAGCTCTGGGGAGGGTATCAATTCTGGCTCCCTCAAGACGATGTATCCTACTAAACGCTTCTCACTGGCTTGATCTCCCTTGACGGCTACCACTGCCTGACTCACTTGTGGGTGCTGACTAAGTACTGTTTCAATTTCACCGAGTTCGATGCGGAAGCCTCTAACTTTGACTTGTTCGTCCCGACGCCCCAGAAATTGAATATTCCCGTCGGTTAGGTAGCGTGCTAAGTCCCCAGTTTTGTAGAGTCGTGCTGCCGCTTGCTCGGAAAAAGGATTGGCTACAAATTTCTCTTGGGTTAGTTCCCTCCGGTTCAGATAACCCCGTGCCAACCCGACACCACCGATGTACAATTCTCCTGGTACACCGATAGGAACCGGCTGCAGGTTTTGATCCAAGATGTAGAGTTGAGTATTAGCGATCGGACGACCAATAGGAGGCAGGGTGGGGATGGTGTTAGCACTACCTTCGAGGGGGGTGAACGAAATTTTGGTTGGAATTTCAATTCTCCGCGTCTCCGCGTCCCCGCGTCTCCGCGTCTGCTTATTCGTTCCCCCACCCCTGTTTTCGCTCACCCCTTCGAGGGTATAGGCTGAAACCACATGGCTCTCTGACGGGCCGTATTGATTTTGCACTCGGCAATCGGGGAGGCGTCGGCTCAATTCCACTAATTCTGGGGTAATCTGCAATTGTTCCCCTGCTGTAATGATTTCAGCTAACTGGGGCAGATTTCGGCAGTGGGGAGCTACTGCTGCCAATTGCTGCAAGACCACAAAAGGGACAAACAGTCTCTCGATTTGATGGTCAACTAGGAATTCCATCAGGGCAAAGCTATCCCGTCGGATTTCCTCGGAAACGAGGACTAGAGTGCCACCACCACACCAGGTAGAGAAGATTTCTTGGCAGGAAACATCAAAGCTAATCGGGGCAAATTGTAGTGTTTTGGCTTCTGGGGAGGCAATCCCTTGCTGTTGCTGCCAATGCATAAGATTGACTAAACTACCATGAGCGATCGCTACCCCTTTGGGTTTACCTGTAGAACCAGAGGTGTAAATCACATAAGCTAAGTTTTCTGGACTCACACCACTAACAGGGTTCTCCTCGCTCTCTCCCTCAATACGCTCCCCATGCCGATCTAAACTGACAATCTGGGCTGTAGATTCTGGTAAGGATGACAACAAGCTTTCCTGAGTTAATAATAATGACACTCCAGCATCCGAGAGCATATAAGTCAATCTTGCTGTTGGATAGTTGGGGTCGAGGGGAACATAGGCTCCTCCTGCTTTGAGTATCCCCAACAGTCCCACTATCATCTCCACTGAGCGCTCTATACAGATACCCACTAGTACTTCTGGTCCTACTCCTAATTTTTGTAGGTAATGGGCTAACTGATTAGCACGCTGATTCAGTTGGCGATAGCTCAGTTGCTGTTGTGCAAACACTACTGCCACTGCTTCTGGTGTGTACTCCACCTGTTCTTCAAACAACTCTTGGAGACATTTAGCGGGATAATCCCTGGCAGTCTGGTTCCATTCTACTAATAACTGCTGCTGCTCCTGAGCCGTTAACAAAGGCAACCTCGACACTGGCTGTTGTGGGTTGGTAACTATTGCCTCCAGCAGGTTCAGATAGTGCTGCCACATCCGCTCAATTGTATCCTGATCAAACAAGTCAATGCTGTAAGCTAAAAACCCCTTGAGCCCCTCTTCTACTTCCCACAAGTGAACCTCCAGGTCAAACTGCACCATTTGCACCTCAGAGTTGACTAGGGTCAGACTTAATTCCTGCAACTGCCACTCCTCTCTTGGCGCATTCTGGAGGGTGAAGATTACTTGTACTAGTGGGTTGCGGCTTAAGTCTCGCTCTGGCTGTAGTTCTGCTACTAGCTTCTCAAAGGGCATGTCCTGATGCTCATAAGCTTCTAGGGCCAGCCGCCGCACTTGACCCAGTAACTCCTCAAAACTGGGATCGGTAGATAGGTCTACCCTTAACACCAAAGTGTTAACAAAAAAGCCAATCAAGGGTTCAAGCTCTTTTCGGTTACGATTGGCAATGGGTAAACCGACCACAATCTCTTCTTGCCCAGTGTAACGGTTTAACAGGCCGACAAATACTGCCAACAGACTGATGTACAGAGTAGCGTTAGCTGTTTGAGTTAGTTGTCGTAGTTTCTCGGTGAGTGCTACTGGAACTTCCAGAGGTAAGTTCGCTCCTCGAAAAGTCTGCACTGCTGGACGAGGATGATCCGTCGGTAGTTCTAGTAGGGGTAGTTCGGCTAACTGCTGCTGCCAGTAGCTTTGCAGCTGGTTTAATACCTCTGCCGATAGCCACTGCCGCTGCCAGATGGCAAAATCCCTGTATTGTATGTCTAACTCAGCTAGTGGCGATGGTTGCTTTTGGCCATAGGCTAGGTAGAGTTGATTCAATTCTTCCACTAAGACTCTCATCGACCAGTCGTCGAAGCTAATATGATGTAGGGTCAGGAGTAGAACATGGGAGCTAGCAGTTTCTTGAATTAATTGTGCCCTGAGCAGGTAGTCAGACTCTAGTTGAAAGGGTTGATTGGCTTCTAATTGTGCCAAATGCTTGACTTCTACAGCCCTTTGCTCAGGCTCTAGGCTACTCAGATCAATCAAGGGCAGACTCCAGTCTGTGGCTGACTTTACCACTTGCACAGGCTGATTATTCACCAGGTGGAAGTTAGTTCGCAGCGCTTCATGGCGGCGGACTATTTCTTTGAGGCTGCACGAGAATGCTTCTCGGTTGAGGGAACCCCTCAGACGCAAGACTGAGGGAAGGTTGTAGACAATGCCTTGCTCGTAAAGTTGGTTCAGGAACCACAGTCCTTCTTGGGCAAAGGATAGGGGTAAGGGTTGCTCATGGCTTGCCACTGAGACTATGGGGGGAACTTTCAGTGCCTCCTGAGGGGAACGCTGTTGCCTCAGACTTAGGTCTAGTTGAGCTACACTCGAAGCTTCAAACAAGGAGCGCAAGGGTAGTTCCACTTGCAAGGCTTCCCGTAAACGGGAAATGACTTGGGTAGCTAAGAGGGAATGTCCTCCCAAGGCAAAGAAGTTATCGTAGATGCCCACTGCTTTCACTCCCAAGACTGAGGCGAAGATGTTGGCGATAATCTCTTCACTGGGGGTGCGGGGCGCAACTAATCCTCCTTCGGTTAATTCTATGTCTGGTGTTGGTAGGGCCTTGCGGTCTACTTTGCCATTAGGGGTTAAGGGTAGTCTGTCTAATACTACCCAGGCCGAGGGAATCATGTATTCTGGCAGTTGCTGTTGCAGACTATCCTTGAGTTGAGCAATATCCACCTCTGACTGGCTGACTAGGTACGCCACCAACTTTTGGTTGCCGGGATTGTCTTCCCTGAGGATGACTACCACCTGTTCTACTTGCTCCTGGTTAGATAAGACCGATTCAATTTCTCCTAACTCTATACGGAATCCTCTCAACTTCACTTGATGGTCGATTCTACCGAGAAATTCAATATTCCCATCTGGTAAGTAGCGGACTAAGTCTCCGGTCTTGTACAATTTCTCCCGCCCAAAGGGGTTGGGGATGAATTTTTCGGCAGTTAACTCAGGACGGTTAAGGTAGCCTCTGGCTAGACAAGCACCACCAATGTACAATTCTCCTGGTACACCGATCGGCACAGGTTGCCGATGGCGATCAAGAATGTAGAGTTGCATGTTGCTAATCGGACGACCCAGAGGAGCACTTCCTTGAGCTAGTTGCTGCTCACACTTAAAGCAGGTAGTATTGACAGTTGCCTCAGTTGGTCCGTAGAGATTGTATATTTCCACTGGCAAAATCTGACTCAACTGCTCTACTAGCTTCGTTGGTAATGCCTCTCCTCCACAAAAAACTCGTCTGAGGGATTGGCAGCTTTCAAATCCCTCTGTGGCTAAGAGCATTTGTAACAAAGAGGGGACAACTTGCAGAATCGTGACCTGATGTTGACCAATTAACTCAATCAGATCAGCACTGTCTCGATGACTTCCAGGTCTAGCCATCACTAATTGAGCTCCCGCTAACAACGGTGCATAGAACTCCAAGATCGAAGCATCGAAACTAAAAGGAGTTTTCTGGAGTACCTTGTCTTGCTTGGTGAGGGGGAAAAATGTCTGCATCCAAGACATTTGATTCGCGATCGCTTGGTGAGAAATCATAACTCCCTTGGGCTTGCCAGTAGACCCAGAGGTAAAAATTACATAGGCTAAATTCTGATTGGTGATGCCACTGAGGAGATTTTCTTGGCTCTCTCTGGCGATGATCTCCCAATCCCTATCCAAATTAATGATCTGAGCACAATTTTCTGGCAGGGAGGTTACCAAGGACTGCTGGGTGAGTAATAGGGGTACTGCTGCTTCCGAGAGCATGTCAGCTAACCGCTGTTGAGGATAGCTGGGGTCGAGGGGCACATAGGCACCACCAGCTTTGAGTATTCCCAACAGTCCCACTACCATCTCGACTGAGCGCTCT